>JABFXD010000804.1 GCA_013361925.1 Streptomyces sp.
CATGTTCGAGGAGGCCGGTCCGCCGACCGCCCTCTTCCACGGCGGCTTCGGGCTGCTCACCCACCGACAGGTGAAGAAGCCGACGTATCACCTCTACGCGTTCATGGCGCGGATGGGGGAGCAACTGCTCGCCCGCGGCGACGACCACCTGGTCACCCGGCACACCGACGGCCGTGTCACCGTCCTCGCCTGGGCACCGGTCGACGCGAGCGGGGAGACACCGGGGCCGGCACAGCACCGGCTGAAGCTGTCGGTGCCGCTGAAGGGTGCGGGGGAGGCGTTCGTACGGCGGTCCGGCGTGGACGAGGAGCACGGCAACGCCCGTACGGCCTGGCAGCGTATGGGGAGCCCTCGGTCACCCCGGGCGGGCCAGCTCGACGTACTCCATGAGGCGGCCGAACCTGCCCGACGGCATCTGCGGCTGCCGGTGGCGGAGGGGCGGGTGGAGCTGGATCTGACGTTGAGTCGCCATGAGGTGACGCTGGTCGAGGTGAGTGCGGTGGTGGAGGAGGCGCCGGTTTGGTCGGATGAGCGGCGTCTGTTGGGCACGTCAGTGGAAGAGCCGTGATTAGTCCGCGGGCCGGTGGGGGCTTGTCGCGCCCCGCGGCGGAGCCGCAAATCGATACAGCCCCGCGCCCCTTTCGGGGCGCGACAGCGCACCTGCGTTCACCAGGACCCTTGCGAAAGGAGCCCCGATGACCTCCCCCGCCCCCTCCGCCGCCTTCGGCATCGGTCCCCTCTCCCGCGCCGCCGCCCTCATCCACACCCTCGTCACGGTCGGCGCCCTGCTCCTGCTCGCCGCCGCGCCCGGCCTGGCCGGTCTGCTACTGCTGGGCCCCGATCCCGCCAACCTCCCCCTGGCCGCCGTATGCGCCCTTCCCCTCGGGCCTGCCTGCTCCGCCGCCGTCTACGCCCTCCACCACCGCGACCGCGACCTCACCGACCTCCACCCGGCCCGCGCCTACCGGCGCGGCTGGCGTCTCAACGCGCTCCCCGCGCTGCGGTTGTGGACGCCGCTGCTCGCCTGGCTCACGGTGATCGCCTTCACGCTCACCCACTTCCCCGCGACCGGGCTGCCCGGCTGGTGGGCGGTGCTGCTCGGGGCGGTCGGTGTCGGCTCCCTCCTCTGGGGCGCCCACGCGCTCGTTCTGACCTCCCTGTTCAGCTTCCGCACCCGCGACACCGCCCGGCTCGCCGCGTACTTCCTGTTCCGGCACGGCCGTGCCACCCTCGCGGCCGCCTCGCTGCTCGTCCTGACCGCCGCGGGGACCGCCCTGCTGACCGAGGCCCTGCCCGCCCTGCTGGCCGCCCCGCTGCTGCTGTCCCTGCTGCACGGCAGCCGCGCGGTGATCGCCGAGACCGAGAGGGACTTCACCGTATGACAGGCAAGATCCCGTACGGCGGCGACTACAACCCCGAACAGTGGCCGCAGGACGTCTGGGACGAGGACCACCGCCTCTTCGGCCGGGCCGGCATCGACACCCTCACGGTCGGCGTGTTCTCCTGGTCGCTCACCCAACCCGCCGAGGGGACATACGACTTCACGGTCCTCGACCGCATCCTCGACCGTGCCGCCGCCGAGGACCGCCGGGTCTGTCTGGCCACCGGCACCGCCGCCCTCCCGCCCTGGCTCGCGAGGAAGTATCCCGAGGTCAACCGCACCGACTTCGAGGGCCGTCGGCACCGCTACGGTCAGCGGCACAACTTCTGCCCCAGCTCACCGGCGTACCGCAGACTCTCCACCGCGCTGGCCGGACATCTCGCCGAACGCTACGCCGGCCACCCGGCGTTGCTCGCCTGGCACATCAACAACGAGTACGGCGGCGTCTGTTACTGCGAGCTGTGCGCGGACGCCTTCCGGGACTGGTTACGTGACCAGTACGGCACCCTCGAAGCCCTCAACGACGCCTGGTGGACGACCTTCTGGTCGCACCGCTACACCGACTGGGCCGAGATCGAGCCGCCGAGCGCCCTCACCGAGCACTGGCGGGGCCCCGACCACACCGCCTTCCAGGGCATCACCCTCGACTACTTCCGCTTCACCACCGACGCACTGCTCGGCTGCTTCCTCGCCGAGAAGGAGGTGATCCGGCGCCACGACCCCGAGACCCCCGTCACCACCAACTTCATGGGCATGTTTCGCCCCCTCGACTACCACCGCTGGGCACCCCACCTCGACTTCGCGTCCTGGGACAGCTACCCGCCCCTCGACGCCCCGCCGACCTGGCCCGCCCTGGCCCACGACCTGATGCGCGGCCTCAAGGACGGCGCCCCCTTCTGGGTGATGGAGCAGACCCCGTCCACCACCGCCTGCCGGGACGTGAACCCGCTGCGCAGACCGGGGGAGTTGCGCCTCGCCACCTTCCAGGCCATCGCCCACGGCGCCGACGCCGCCCTCTACTTCCAGCTGCGCGCCTCGCGGGGCGCCTGCGAGAAGTACCACGGGGCGGTCATCGGCCACGCGGGCCGGGACGACACCCGGGTCTTCCGCGAAGTCGCCGACCTGGGAAGGGAACTCACAGAACTCGGCGCCGCCACCCTCGGCGCCCGCACCCCCGCCCGCACCGCCCTGATCTTCGACTGGGACAGCTGGTGGGCCCTGGAGATCTCCGACGGCCCCTCCCGGCTGGTCAAGTACCAGGACGTCGTGCACGCCTACTACCGGGCCGCCCGCGAGGCCGGCGCCGACCTGGACGTCGTACCGCAGAGCGCCGACCTCACCCCCTACGACGTGGTCCTCGCCCCCGTCCTCCACCTGGTCAAGGGCGACCTCGCCGGCCGCCTCGAAGCCGTCGCCGCGCGCGGCGGCACCGTCCTGACCACCTTCCTCTCGGGCCGCGGTGACGCACACGACCGGGCGTTCCTGACCGACGTGCCGGGACCGCTGGCGCCCCTGATGGGTGTGCGGGTGGATGAGTGGGACTCGCGTCCGGCGGAAGTCGCCCAGTCCATACCGGAGTTGGGCGCCGAGGCCCGCCTGGTCTTCGAGATCGTCCAGCCGCGCGGCGCCGAGCCGGTCGCCACGTACGGCGGCGACTTCTACGCGGGCACACCGGCGGTGACCCGCAACGCCTTCGGGCGGGGCGAGGGCTGGTACGTCGCCACCGCCCTCGACCAGCCCGGCGTCGACCAGGTGGTCCGCCGCGTCCTCACCCGCCACGACCTGCTCGGCCCGTACGCCGAACACCGCGCCGTCGAGACCGCGACCCGCGTCGCCCCCGACGGCACCCGCCTCCTCTTCCTCCTCAACCACGCCGCCGGGCCGGCCCACTTGACCGCCCACGCCACGGTCACCGACCTCCTCACCGGGAAGCGGATCGAGCAGGGCGAACCCCTGTCCCTCGACCCGCTCGGTGTGGCGGTTCTGCGTCCGCTCAGTTGATGGTGACGACACGCGCCCAGGCCGGCGGGGTGTCCGGGACGTAGTCCGGGTCGTCCTTGTCCACCGTGCCGCCGTGGCGCGGGAAGAGCCCGACGACCGTCCGGCAGGGCGGCGGCTCGGACGGCCAGGGCGTCTGGCCGTCCGTGAGGGCGACGATCACGTCCGGGCGGGGCCGGGAGCGCAGCGCCCGGGTGAAGCCGGAGCGCAGATCCGTCCCGCCACCGCCGATCAGCTCGATGTCCTCGGCCCGGCAGAGCGGGGCGGCGAGCCCCGCCGCCGCGTCGCAGGAGATCACCGACACCAGATCGCGCCGCCCGCCCACGGCCCGCGCGATCGCCGCCACCTCCAGCAGCGCACTGCCCAGCTCGGCGTCGCTCACCGACCCGGAGGTGTCGATCACCACGCACACCCGGGGCGGAATGCGGCGCAGACTCGGCAGCAGCACCCCGGGGACGGCGGCCGAACGCCGGGACGGACGCCGGTACGTGTGGTTCTCGCCGACCCCCGGAGCACCGGCCGCCGAGCGGATCGCCGCGCCCAGCAACTGCCGCCACGGCTGCGGCGGATGGAACGCCTCGTCCGCCCAGCGCCGCCAGCCGTCCGGGGCGTCACCCGGCTTGCCCTTGATCCCCTCGGCGACCCGGAAGCGCACCGCGTCCCGCTGCTGCCGGGTCAGCCCGTTCGCCCCGTCGGCGCCCAGCTCCCAGGGCCGCGCCTGTCCGTCGGCGCCGCTGCCGCAGTCCAGCCAGGCCAGGTCGGCGGCGAGCCCGGACATGGACGACGTCCGCAGGTACTCCTCCATCAGCAGGCCGTTGCTCAGCCCCAGCAGAGAGGGCAGAACGACCCCGGTGGGGCGGGGCAGACCTTTGCCATAGATGTCGTCGTTGATCTCGAAGTCGGCGGCGATGTTGCGCCGCAGCCGCTCCCCTGGGCCGTACTCCTCGTGCTCCCGCGCATAGCGCTCGCCCCGCCCGTGGTGGTCCCGGAGAAGATGGGACACCTCGTGCACCCAGACGCCCGCCAGCTCCTCCACCGGCATGCTCGCCACGAAGGCGGGCGAGACATAGCAGCGCCAGTGCGCGTCGACCGCCATCGTCGGCACCGACCGGTCCTCGACGATGTGCAGCGCGAAGAGGGCCACGGCGAGGTATGGGCGGACCTTGACGGCGTGCAGCCGGGCGGCCAGCAACTTCTCTGTGTCCAGGGGGAGTTGGGTGTCCGTGCCCGAGCCGCGAGGTGGGTGCGGCAGCGTGGCCCGCACCGGGCGCGGTAGAGGGGGCGGCGACATGGGTCGTGGTACCGGTCGCTTCACCGCCCCCGTCATCGGCCCACTCCCAGCCCGGCCTCCACCCGCCGCACCGACCGTTCCGCCCGGTCGGCGATGCCCACCACCTTGGCCAGTCGTTCCACCGCCGCCGGAACCTCCCAGTCGTCGCGCCGCAGCGCCGCCAGTGCCTTGGCCGGGGCGACCAGCAGATCCGGGGCGCCGGTCTCCATCGCCCGGACCAGCACCGCCCAGCCCGCCTCCCACCGGTCCCGTTCCGGCCGGGCCCCGACGGCCGCGACCACCGCCTCCAGCGCCGCCTGTCGCAGATCGCCGCGCTCGGGCAGCTCGGCGGTGGGCGGGTCGGCCAGCAGCGACTCCGGGTCGGGGAGGTCCATCCGGTCGAGGTGGGCGAGCAGTTCGAGGCCCGGCCCGTCGCCCACCGCGCCCCGCACGAGCAGCGCCAGTACCTCCCGGGAGACGGAGGCCGCCGTGCCGAAGGCGAGCAGCGTCAGGGCCGTCTCCCAGCTGCGCGGCGAGGGCCAGGCTCCGCCGCGCCGCGTCTCCGTGCTGGGCAGCCGGTGGATCAGCGTCGGCCGGGCGTGCAGAAAGCCGCAGACCGCGCGCCGGGCGAACTCCACCGCCTCCGCCAGCCGTCCGGGCTCCAGGCGGGGCAGTTCGGCCCGGGGCCACACCCCGCCGAGCCCCCGTACCACCACGTCCCGGTCGTGCACCCAGTACAGGTGCACGAACCGGTTGGCCAGCGGCGGGCTCAGCTCCCACCCGTCGGCCGCCGACGCCCGCGGGTTGGCGGCGGCCACGATCCGTACCCCCGGCGGCAGTTGGAGCGCGCCGACCCGGCGCTCCAGCACGACCCGCAGCAGGGCGGCCTGCACGGCCGGGGTGGCGGTGGAGAGTTCGTCGAGGAAGAGCAGTCCCCGCCCGGCGCGTACCAGCTCGACGGCCCACTGCGGCGGTGCCATCGGCACACCCTGCACCGCGGGGTCGTCGCCCACGATGGGCAGCCCGGAGAAGTCGGTGGGCTCGTGGACGCTGGCGATCACGGTCGTCAGGGGCAGGTCGAGCGAGTCGGCGAGCTGGGTCAGCGCCGCGGTCTTGCCGATGCCGGGCTCACCCCACAGCAGCACGGGCAGGTCCGCCGCGACGGCCAGGGTGAGGGCTTCGAGCTGGTCGTCGGGGCGGGGTTCGGTGTCGGTGGTGCGGAGCAGCTTCAGGAGGTCGTCGGCGAGGGCGAGTCGGGGGTTGACGGGCAGAAGGGCGTGCGAAGTCATGGGCATCACCTGAGGGGCGTGAGCAGGACCCGAACGGGACCTGGGGAAAAGGGAGTTGATGGTCAGACGGCCAGACCGTTGCGCGGCCTGGTCCGACGGTTCAGCTTGCGGCGCATCTCATGGGGCATCCGACGGTCGCGCCGGGGACGGTGCCCCTCCTCGGTCACTTCGGCCGCGGGGTGCTCGTCGACCAGCCCGGACCGATACAGCCCGTGATCGACACGGTGGACGGCGGCCGACTCCAGCTCCTCCCGGAGCGGTCCGTCGCGCAGAACGGCCCCGGGACCGAGCAGCCCCTCGACGACGTTCAGCGCCCCGACGACATCGCCGTGGCGCAGCCGATCGCGGACCGCCGGGAGCGCCTCCGGGGTGCGATGCACCGCGTCGATCGCCCGCAGACAGGGCAAGGGCGGCCCACCGAGCGCCACCAGCAGCTCTTCCCGGCGCAGTTGGGCCGGGTCGTGGTCGACGGCGGACAGCACCCCGTCGCGCAGCGCGATCCGATGGACCTCGCCCCGGCACTCCACGCGATGCGGATCGCGCGTCCCGGCGACGGGGACAGCGGTCGCAGATCCCGAGACGTACGTGGGCAGCGCGGCGCCGACCAGCGGATGCAGCCGACCGACCGAGATCAGCCCGGCCCGCAGCAGCTCCAGATCCGGCAGGACCCGGGCCGCCGCCTCCGGCAGCACCGGAAGCGCCGCGACCTCCTGCGACGGCAGCTCCCGCGCCAGCGGCCGGAACGTCGGCGCATGGCTGTCGTCGGGGGCGACCAGTTCCAGTACGGCACGACGCCGCGCGTCGAGCCGCACCGTGAACGCCCCGCGAGTCCGGCCCTCGGCCCGGCACAGCACCTCCGCCTCGGCGGCCCAACGCGCCCTGGCCCAGGACGAGTCCAGGTCCACGGCGGATCGCCGCGCCAGCTCGCCACTGCGCCCGGCGTCCCACAGGTGCCGGTGCAGATCGAGCCGGAAGCGCCGGTCGGGATGCGGATGCGGATGGTGCCCCGCGGGGCTGCCCCTGGACTCCTCCCACAGAGCCAGCGACATCCGCTGACCGGCGTCCGCCCAGGCCGGCGGTGTCCGCACCACCAGATGTACCGGCAGGTCGCCGGCGGCCCGGTACCGGGCCAGGGAGAGCGTCAGACCAGGCCGGAGCCGCCCGTCGGGGGCGATCCTGGGCATGTGCCAGCGCAGCAGATCCGGCGCCAGCCGGCGCAGATCCGCCCGGAGCCGAGCGGTGACTTCAGTGCCGTGACGCTGACGTACGGCGCGCAGATCGAGATCGACGTCGACCCGGGCGGCGGCGCAGGCGCCCGCCCAGTCACCGGCGGTACGCCGGGCCGTCGAGGTCTCGATCATGGACGGTGGCACGGCGTACTCACGTACGCGCTGCCACATCAACAGGCGGGTCGGAATCCCGTTCGCGAGGTGGGCTGCCATCAGCACTCACCTGTAGCGAACGAGTCCCCCAATCCAAACGAGGAGAAGTTCTTCATCGGCGGCATCATAAGCACCCCGGACAAGATCTGTCAGTGAATAATCCGCCCGCGTTCGTCCGGGACCCCCGACTTCCGCAGGAAGTAGCTGTTGATCTGATCCCGCCACTCCCGCGCACCGCGCAGCTGCTCCTCGAACAGCTCGGCCACCCGCGCATGCCGCACCGGATCGACGAGCCCGGCCAGCGAGCCCCACACCCGCCGAGCCTCCTCGACCTCGTCGACCCCCTCGAAGTGCGTGTCGTAGATGTGCTGGATGACGGTCTTGCCGCTCTTCAACTCCCGCCCGTACGGCACATGGTGGAAGAACAGCAGCAGCTCGTCGGGACAGGACGCGACCGTCTCGTACACCTCGGCCCACCGCTTGCCGTACTGCCCCGCGAACCCGGTACCGGACGCCACACTGCGGTCCACCCCCACCCCGTCCCGGTCGGCGAAGTGATAGGTCCCCCACGGGCTGTACTCGTACCCGTCCACGCTCGGCCCGTAGTGGTGCCCCGGCTGCACCATGAAACCGACGCCGAGAGGAGCGGTGTACTTCTCGTACGTCCGCCACGACCCCGCCAGCACCGCCCGCACCCCCGCCGCCGGAGCCGCCCCGAAGGTGAGCCGGATCCACTCGTCGAGGATCTCCAGGGCATCCGCGTCCGGCCGCCAGGCCAGCCGCCCGAAGGTGTAGAGGTTGGCCTGGGCGAGCGGATGCCCGGTCCAGAACGGGTCGTCGCCGACGTTCGACACGGCGACGAGCCCGCCGCGCGCCAACTCCCCGACGGACGAGCCCTCTTCCTGCTCGAACCGCAGCACCTCGCTCCACATCGGCCCCAGCCAGCACACGTGCCGCTGCTGCCCGGTGTACTCCTGCGTGGCCTGAAGCTCCACCGCGAGCCGTGTCCCCGGCATCGCGCCGATCAGCGGCGAGACCGGTTCCCGCACCTGGAAGTCCATCGGCCCGTGCTTCACCTGGAGCACGGCGTTCGCCGCGAACTCCCCGTCCAGCGGGGTGAAATGGTCGTACGCGGCCCGCGCCCGGTCGGTCGTACGGTCCCGCCAGTCCTGGTGGTGGTCGTAGACGAAGGCCCGCCAGTGGACCGTGCCGCCGTACGGCTCCAGCGCGGCGGCCAGCAGGTTCGCCCCGTCGGCGTGACTGCGGCCGTACGCGAACGGGCCGGGCTGCCCCTCCGAGTCGGCCTTCACCACATACCCGCCGAAGTCCGGTATCGCCTCGTAGACCCGTGCGGTCGCCTCCGCCCACCACGCCCGCACCCCCGGGTCGAGCGGGTCGGCGCTGGACAGCCCGCCGAGCACGACCGGCGCCGCGAAGGTGACGGACAGATGCGTCCGGATGCCGTACGCCCTGAACACCCTTGCCAGTTCGGCGACTTCACCGATCCGGTCGGTCAGCAGCCGCGCCTCCGCCGCGTGCACGTTGACGTTGTTCACGGCGACCGCGTTGATCCCGCAGGACGCCAGCAGCCTGCCGTACGCCGCCACCCGCTCCAGATCCCCGCGCGCCCGCCCGTCCTGCCAGAACAACGAGCCGCCCGCGTAACCCCGTTCCACCTGGCCCATGACCGGGTGCACGGCCACGTTGTCCCAGTGGTCCAGCATGCGCAGCCCCACGGCCGGTTCATGTGTCTCCCGCGTCGGCTCGGGGAGGAACGCGTCCTCACCGAGCCGGACGACATGGAAGAAGCCGTACAGCAGCCCGCGGGCGCCGGACGCGGTGACGGTCGTCAGGCCGTCCCCGCGTGCGTAGGTGAACGACTCGGAGCCGTCGTCAGCGGTCAGCTCCAACAGCAGGTCGTACGAGCCGGGTTCACGCGAGACACCGCCCCCGTACCGAGCGCAGGCCGCCGCCACCTCCCCGTACACCGTCTCCACCAGGGGACCCGAGCCGCGGATCAGCGTCCGCCGGGTGCCGATCGGCCGGAACACCTCGTCCGGCAGCCAGGCCGGATCGACACCTCGCATGAGACCCCTCCATCACCCCTGCTCAGCCGAGCAGTTCGAGTTCCGAGACCACCGCCTCGCCGTCGATCACCAGGCGGTACCTCCCGTACGTACCCGGAGACCCCACGGTGAACGCCCGTGTCTGCCGGTCCCAGGCGAAGGACTCCCCGGAGCGCCGGTCGAGGGTCTCCCAGGTGCTCCCGTCGTCCGCCGATCCCTGGAGCGTCCAGCCCGTCGGCGCCTTCGCGCGGTCCCCGGCCGAAGTCACCGTGTACTGAACACCCTTGACCGGCCCGGACACCGGAAGATCCACCGAGGTCACGGCGGCGTCCGTCGCCGAGGTGTCGTCGAACAACGCCCCCGCACCCTTCAGTACGTCGCCGCGCGGGCTCGGCACCTCGTCGTCCTGCGTGATCGACACGGGCGCCGAGCCGGCGCCCCAGGTCGACGGCCTCGGACCCATGTCGAAGTCCAGCACCGCGCCCTTCGCGAGCAGCGAGTGGGGGAGCGAAGTCGACTGCCAGGAACGGCCGTTGACCTTCAGTCCCTGGACGTACACATTGCGGGAGCTGTTCTTCGGCGCCCGGACGACCAGCTCCTTGCCGTTCTCCAGATGCACGGTCGCCTTGGTGAACAGGGGGGAACCGACGGCGTACTCACCGCTCCCCATCACCAGCGGATAGAAGCCCAGTGCGGAGAACAGGTACCAGGCCGACTGCTCGCCGTTGTCCTCGTCGCCGTGATAGCCCTGCCCGATGTCGCTGCCGACGTACAGCCGGGACAGCACCTCGCGGACGCCCCGCTGTGTCTTCCACGGCTGACCGGCCGCGTCGTACATGTAGTTCACGTGGTGGGCGACCTGGTTGGAGTGCCCGTACATGCCCATCCGCACGTCCCGGGCCTCGGTCATCTCGTGGATGACCCCGCCGTAGGAGCCGACGAGGTCGGGGGAGGCGGTCTCCGGTGTGGCGAAGTACGTGTCGAGTTTCTCCGCCAGCCCGGCCCGGCCGCCGTACAGGTTGGCGAGGCCGCGCGAGTCCTGCGGTGCGGTGAACGCGTACCCCCAGCCGTTGGTCTCGGTGTAGTCGTACCCCCAGACCCGCGGGTCGTACGCCGAGGACTCCACCCGCCAGTCACCGGCCAGGTTCCGGCCCTGGAAGAAGCCCGCCTTCGGGTCGAACAGGTTCACGTACTCCCGGGCCCGGTTGAGGAAGTACGCGGACTCCTCCGCATACCGCTTCTCACCCGTCTTCTCGTACAGCGCCCGCCCCATCCGCGCGATGCCGTAGTCGTTGAGGTAGCCCTCCAGCGCCCACGACAGGCCCTCGTGGGTCTCGGTGCTCGTGTAGCCGCGGAAGGGGGAGGTCTCCATGCCCTTGCGGCCCACGCCCGACATCGGCGGGACGACCGTCGCGTTCTTCACGGCCGCGTCGTACGCCGCCCCGGCGTCGAAGTCGACGCCCTTGACATAGGCGTCGGCGAAGGCGACGTCCGAGGAGGTGCCGGTCATCAGGTCGGCGTAGCCGGGGGAGGACCAGCGCGAGGTCCAGCCGCCGTCCTTGTACTGCTGCACGAAACCGTCCACCAGCTCACCCGCCTGACCGGGCGTCAGCAGCGAGTACGCCGGCCAGGTGGTCCGATAGGTGTCCCAGAAACCGTTGTTGACGTACACCTTGCCGTCGACGATCTTCGCGCCGGTGTGCGTCGGGGTGTCGGGGCCGGGCATGGGGGAGAAGGGGGACGCGTACTTGTACTCCGAACCCACCTTCTCGAAGCCGGAGTTGGGATACAGATACAGCCGGTACAGGCTGGAGTACAGGGTCGTCAGCTGGTCCGGTGTCGCTCCCTCGACCTCGACCTTGCCGAGCAGCCGGTCCCACTGGCGCTGGGCGCGGCCCCGTACGCTGTCGAACCCGGTGCCGTCCGGGATCTCCTGGCGCAGGTTCTCGCGAGCCTGGTCGAGGCTGATCAGCGAGGTCGCCAGGCGCAGGGTGACCGTCGGGGCGTCGAAGCGGAGGTATCCCTTGACCCCCTCCGAGGCCCCCTCCGTCACCGGCCGGTCGAAGACGCCGTAGACGAAGAGCCGCGTCGCCCCCGTCGACAGCCCGGACTTCACGTCCGAGTAGCCGGTGACCACCCCCGCCGCCTTGTCGAGGGTCAGCCCCGCCTGATCCGTCACGTTGTCGAACAGGACGCTCGCGTCGTCGCCCGGGTAGCTGAAGCGGAGCATCGCCGCGTGGTCGGTCGGCGCCATCTCCGCCTTCACGCCGTTCTCGAACCGGACGCCGTAGTAGTAGGGCCGCGCGGTCTCGTTCTCGTGCCGGAAGGCCAGCTCCCGCGCCTCCCGCCCGGTGCCCGGGACGCCGGAGGCCGCCGACGGCATCACCTGGAACGTCTGCCGGTCGCCCATCCAGGGGCTCGGCTCATGGCTCGCGCTGAACGCCTGGATCGTCGGCAGGTTGTCGTCGTTGTTGCCCCGCGCGTAGTCGTACAGCCAGCTCAGCGAGCCCGCGTTGGTCACCGGTGTCCAGAAGTTGAAGCCATGGGGCACGGCCGTCGCCGGGAAGTTGTTGCCGCGCGAGAAGCCGCTGCTGGAGTTGGTGCCGCGGGTCGTCAGCGCGTAGTCCGACAGATGGGCCTTCGGCTTCTCCGGCGCGACGGTCTCGATCCGTACGTCGTCCAGCCAGCCGCGGAATCGCGCCGGGCCGCGCGGGGAGTCGTACGCCACCAGGATCCGGTCCACCGTCTTCCCGGCCGCCACCGTACCGATCCGCGAGGCCACGCTGTTCCACTGGTTGACGTACAGCACCTTCGCGGCCCCCTGGTCCCGCGGCGACAGCCCGAACCCGTGCTGGTCCCTCGCCCCGAGGTCGCTCAGATAGGTGCCGTCGGTGAAGGCCAGGTCGACCGCCACGTTCGTGGCGTCGTAGTCCCGGTCGCCGTCCGCCATCGCCGGGAAGACGCGATAGGACAGCCGGGTGCTGCGGCCGACGGCGAGATCCACGTCGTAGACCTTGTTGTACGAGTACGCCCGCCCGTCCGCGGTGTGCCGCCCGGCGTACCGCAGCGCCCGCTTGCCGGTGAACCCGGCGCGAGCCTTCGCGGTCGGCGAGCCGCTCGGGCCGCGGTCGACGAGCGACAGCATGTCCGCGGGGACCGGGCCACCGCCGCCGCCCGTGGAGAGCTGCACGTCGGCGAGCTGGAGGATGCCCTCGGCGCCGTTGTTCGCGCTCACGTCGAGGCGGAAGTGCTGGTACTCGGCCGGCTCTGCGATGTCGTACGACTTTGTCCGGAACCGTTCGTCGAACGTCTCACCGGAGCGGGTGTCGAGGGTCTTCCAGTCCTTGCCGTCGGTCGAGCCCTGGAGCGCCCAGTCCTTGGGGTCGCGTTCGGCGTAGTCGTTGGCCGAAGTGAGGGCATATGTGGCGATCCGGTAGGGCTTGTCCAGGTCGAACTCGGCCCAGCCGGTGGCCGCGAAGGCCAGCCACTTGGTGCCGGCCTCGCCGTCCGCGAGGTTCTCCTTCACCTCGCCGCCGGCCGTGTTCTCGGCGCTCGCGCGGACGTCCGTGACATGGTCGGTGACAGTGCCGGGGATGCCGCTGCTGTAGCCGCCGTCGACGCCCGAGGCGCGCTCGGGGGTGCTCAGCCAGTCGGGCGCGGGGTCGTCCGTCTCGAAGGAGGACGCGAACTCCCGGTCGGCGGCGGGCGCCTCCGGCAGGGCGACCGCGGCCCCCTGGGAGGCCACCGCCAAGGCGAAGGCGGCCGTCAGGACGACCGCCGGACCATGTCTGTGCCGAGTCCTGAGCCACATGCAGCAGTGCCTCCCTGCCATCGCGGACAACGTTGTCAGCTTCGATGCGCAAGGATCAGTAGGGGCCCAAGTGCGCAGTGATGTCAAGGGTGTTGGGTGTGGCATTCGGGGGTAATGGCGGGCATATTTCCGTCCGCCGGCACACAGGCCGCACATATTTCCGGGAGGTCTCAACTCGGAAAAGACCCATGGCCAACCTTGCATTCGATCTTGCTCCGCTGGCGGGAAGTGGACTATACCTGTCGGCGATTCACCGATCCGTTCAACCGCACGTTCGCACTTCCTGCACGACCCAGCGTGACCCGATCGCGGTGCCGGCGAGGATCCGGTTCACCGCCTGAGTCCTGGAGAAGGCGAGGACTTGAGCATGGGATCCACTTCCGCCGAGAACGACAAAGGCTCCGTCGGCCGCCGTGATGTGATCAAGCGGTCCGCCGCACTCGGTCTGATCACCGTACCCACGATGAGTTTCCTGTCCGCGTGCGCCAGCGGTGGCGGGGACGACGACTCCGGCAACGACACCCCCAAGGGCAAGACGACCAAGGAGAACCCCTTCGGCGCCGAGAAGGGCAGCAAGCTCGACGTCGTCATCTTCAAGGGCGGCTACGGCGACAACTACGCCAAGGTGTGGGAGGCCGACTTCCAGAAGAAGCTCGGCATCACCTCCACCCACACCGGCACCCAGGAGATCACCGGCAAGCTCCAGCCCCGCTTCAACGCGGGCAACCCGCCGGACATCGTGGACGACTCCGGCGCCCAGCAGATCAAGGTCGACGTCCTCAACAAGAACGGCCAGCTCCTCGATCTCGCCGAGGTGCTGGACGCCCCTTCGGTCGACGACCCCTCCAAGAAGGTCCGCGACACTCTCATCACCGGCACCCTCGACCCGGGCACCTTCGAGGGCAAGGTCGTCGCCCTCAACTACATCTACACGGTCTGGGGCCTGTGGTACTCGGGCAAGCTCTTCAAGGAGAAGGGCTGGGAGGCGCCCAAGACCTGGGACGACTTCCTCGCCATCTGCACGGACGCCAAGAAGCAGGGCATCGGGGGCCTCGCCCACCAGGGCAAGTACCCGTACTACATCAACGTCGCCATCATGGACCTGATCGCCAAGACCGGCGGCCTGGACGCCATGAAGGCGATCGACAACCTCGACCCCAAGGCGTTCGTCGGCTCCGACGCTGCCCAGGCGGGCGTCGAGGCGATCTACGAGGTCGTGGAGAAGGGCCTGTTGATGCCCGGCACCAACGGCCTGACCCACACCGAGTCGCAGACCCGCTGGAACCAGTACAAGGCCGCGTTCATCACCAGCGGCTCCTGGCTGGAGAACGAGCAGCTCAAGACGACACCGGCGGACTTCGACATGAAGTTCCTGCCGATGCCGCTGCTGCCCGACAGCAAGCTGCCCTTCGAGGCGATCCGGGCCGGCGCCGGCGAGCCCTTCATCATCCCGGTCAAGGCGAAGAACCTCGCCGGGGCCAAGGAGTTCATGCGCCGCATGCTCTCCAAGGAGTGGTCCACGCAGTTCGCCAAGGAGGCGAACTCGCTGACCATCCTCAAGGACGGCGTCGACAGCGGTGTCCAGCTGCGCCCGGGGACCCAGTCCACGGTGGAGGCGTCCAAGGCGGCCGGTGACAACACCTTCCGCTACCTGTACGTCGACTGGTACAGCGAGATGGGGGCGGCCATCGAGGCCGCGTCCAACGAGCTGATGGCCAAGCGCATCCAGCCCAAGGAATGGCTGAAGCGCGCCCAGGCCGCGGTCGACAAGCAGGCCAAGGACCCGAACTCCAAGAAGAACCACCGGGACTGAACCTCCGGGACTGACCAACGCCGTTTCCCGGGCCGGAGCCACTCCGGCCCGGGGGAGGACACCAGGGGCAGGAAACGCCAATGCGCAAAGGGCAGTACAGGTTCGTCGCGGGATTTCTGTTCGTTCCCGTGGCGCTCTATCTGATCTTCGTGATCTGGCCGTACATCCAGACGTTCGGCTATTCGCTGACCGACTGGAAGGGACAGTCGCAGACCTTCAAGTTCGTCGGCCTGGACAACTACAAGGCGCTCTTCGACGACGACGTCTTCATGCAGGCCATCTGGCACAACATCCTGTTCCTGATCTTCATCCCGGCCATCACGATCCTGCTCGCCCTGTTCTTCGCGTTCATGCTGAACGCGGGCGGACGCAGCCGGGCCGGCGGGGTCTCGGGCGTCGCCGGATCCTCGTTCTACAAAATCGTCTACTTCTTTCCGCAGGTGCTGTCACTGGCGATCGTCGCCGTCCTCTTCAACGCGGTGTACCGCAGTGACGGCGGCGGTCTCCTCAACGGCTTCCTGATCAAACTCGGACTGGTCGACGCCCAGAATCCGATGGAATGGCTGAACGAGCCGAACCTGGTGCTGTGGATGCTGATGATCGCCGTGGTCTGGCACGGCGTCGGCTTCTATCTGGTGCTGTTCTCGGCCGCCATGCAGTCCATCCCCAGGGACATCTACGAGGCCGCCCTGATCGACGGCGCCGGCCGCAACCAGTCCTTCTTCCGCATCACCCTGCCGCTGCTCTGGGAGAGCGTGCAGACCGCCTGGGTGTACCTGGGCATCGTCGCGATGGACATGTTCGTCCTCGTCTCCTCGATGACCCAGAACATGGGCGCCTACGGCGGCGGTCCCGATCACAAGAGCGACGTGATGTCGACCGTGATGATGCGCAACTTCCAGTACTTCGGCAAGAGCGGATACGCCTGCGCGATGGGCGTCGTCATGCTGCTGCTCACCCTGGTCCTGTCCGTGGTCATGCTGCGTGCCACCCGCCGCGACCGCGTCGAGTTCTGAGCGGGAGAGATACGACGATGAGCGCCCCCATCAAGGAGACCGCGGACGCCCCCGTGCGGCGCCCCGTGGCCAAGACCCCGGTCCGCCCCGGCGACGACCGCAGCGAAGGCGTCGTGCTGAACGTCTTCTCGCACGGCTTCCTCGCCCTGTGGGCCCTGCTGATCATCCTGCCCCTGCTCTGGCTGGTCCTGAGCTCCTTCAAGACCGACGGCCAGATCGGCGGCTCGGCGTTCGGCTGGCCGCAGAACTGGTCGCTGGACGTCTTCGGCCGGGCCTGGGACAAGGGCATCGGCGACTACTTCCTGAACACCGTCATCGTGCTGGTCTTCTCGGTACCGCTGACGATGCTGTTCGGCTCGATGGCGGCCTACGTGCTGGCCCGCTACGAGTTCTGGGGCAACCGTTTCCTGTACTACTTCTTCGTGGCCGGCGCGATGTTCCCGGTGTTCCTGGCCCTGGTCCCGCTGTTCTTCATGGTCAAACGGCTGGACATGCTGAACACCTACCAGGGGCTGATCCTGGTGTACGTCGCCTACTCGATGCCGTTCACCGTCTTCTTCATGCACGCCTTCTTCCGGACCCTGCCCACGGCGGTCTTCGAGGCGGCGATCCTCGACGGGGCCTCGCACAGCCGCACCTTCTTCCAGGTGATGCTGCCGATGGCGAAGCCCGGACTGGTCAGCGTCGGCATCTTCAACACCCTCGGCCAGTGGAACCAGTTCATCCTGCCGACGGTCCTCATGCAGCCGCAGAGCGGTGACGATCCCGAGCGCTACGTCCTCACCCAGGGGCTCATCCAGCTCCAGCAGCAACAGGGGTACGCCTCCGACCTCCCGGTGCTCTTCGCGGGGGTGACCATCGCGATGATCCCGATGCTGGTCGTCTATCTGTCCTTCCAGCGCCAGGTGCAGGCGGGCCTTACGTCCGCGACCTTGAAGTAGCGCTCCGAGAGCGCCCGTGAGCGCACCGTCCCCGCCCCTGGTGACGGTGCGCCGAGGCGTGCGCGGAGTCCCGGATACTGTTCAACCTCTTGACGGGAGGCGACCCGAACGGCTCAGCTTAGAGTTCACTAGTTGGACATGAACGGGGCCTCGTCGATGCGGTCCCGCGCGCAGGAGGTCGTCGTGGAGACTCCGGGGTCGCAGTCGTCGCTGCACCGAGCCAACCTGGAACGGGTCGTCCGGGCCGTCCGGCTGGCCGGGTCGCTCACCCAGGCGGAGATCGCACGGACCACGGGTCTGTCCGCGGCCACCGTCTCCAACATCGTCCGGGAGCTGAAGGACGGCGGAACCGTCGAGGTCACGCCCACGTCGGCCGGTGGCCGCAGGGCCCGCAGCGTCTCGCTCAGCGGCGACGCCGGCATCGTGATCGGCGTCGACTTCGGCCATACGCACCTGAGGGTGGCGGTCGGCAACCTGGCCCACCAGGTGCTGGCCGAGGAGTCCGAGCCACTGGACGTGGACGCATCCTCCACACAGGGCTTCGACCGGGCGGAAGAGCTGGTCAACCGCCTGATCGAGGCGACCGGCGTGGACCGCTCCAAGATCGCCGGAGTGGGTCTCGGCGTTCCCGGCCCGATCGACCTGGAATCCGGCTCCCTGGGCTCCTCCGCGATCCTGCCGGGCTGGATCGGCACCAAGCCCGCCGAGGAGCTGGGAGGCCGTCTGGGCGTCCCCGTGCACGTCGACAACGACGCCAACCTGGGCGCCCTCGGCGAGATGGTCTGGGGCAGCGGCAGGGGCGTCAGGGACCTGGCGTACATCAAGGTCGCCAGCGGTGTGGGCGCCGGCCTGGTCATCAACGGCAAGATCTACCGGGGCCCGGGTGGCACAGCGGGAGAAATCGGGCATATTACTCTTGATGAATCCGGACCGGTCTGCCGCTGTGGAAACCGGGGCTGCCTGGAGACCTTCGCGGCCGCGCGCTATGTGCTGCCGCTGCTCCAGTCCAGTCACGGCACGGACCTGACGATGGAAGGCGTCGTGCGGCTGGCCAGGGACGGAGACCCTGGCTGCCGTCGGGTGATCGCCGACGTCGGCCGACACATCGGCAGTGGAGTCGCCAATCTCTGCAATCTCCTGAACCCGAGCAGGGTGGTCCTCGGCGGTGATCTCGCGGAGGCCGGCGAGCTGGTCCTTGGCCCCATAAGGGAGTCCGTCAGCCGCTACGCCATTCCCAGCGCGGCACGTCAACTCACCGTTCTCCCAGGGGCACTTGGAGGCCGTGCGGAGGTCCTCGGAGCGCTTGCCCTCGCACTCAGCGAGATGGGCGATTCGACCCTTTTGGACGGCACGCTGCACTCAGCGGCTCCTGCCTTCACTTAGAGAACGAAACCCGCCGTTGCCAACCCGTTAAGTATTTACTTCTTGACGTCGCACGTGTGGCCGAGTTGACTTCCAGCCACCTCGGCCGCAACGACGCGGCCTCGTCAGGGAGGTTTCTGAAGTGAACACGCTTATGCGTCGTGCGGCTGTACCCGTTCTGGTCTCGGCCCTCGCCCTCACGGCCGCCGCGTGCGGCAAGGCCGGCGACGACAACGACTCCGACAGCGGCAGCAGCGCCGGCTCGGGCAACAAGTCGATCGGCCTGCTCCTGCCCGACAGCGTCACCACGCGGTACGAGCAGTTCGACAAGCCGCTGTTCGAGGCCAAGGTCAAGGAGCTGTGCAGCGACTGCACCGTCTCCTACGCCAACGCCGGAGCCGACGCCGCCAAGCAGGCCCAGCAGGTCAGCACCATGGTCACCAAGGGCGTCAAGGTCATCGCGGTCTCCGCCCAGGACTCGGCCGCCATCAAGTCCTCGATCGAGGCCGCGGTCAAGAAGGGCGTCAAGGTCATCGCGTACGACCGTCTGGCCCAGGGCCCGGTCTCCGCGTACGTCTCCTTCGACAACGAGAAGGTCGGCCAGCTCCAGGGCCAGGCCCTGCTCGACTCGCTCGGCTCCAAGGCGACCCCCAAGGCCAACGTCGTCATGATCAACGGTGACGACGCCGACCCGAACGCCGCGCTGTTCAAGAAGGGCGCCCACAGCGTCCTCGACGGCAAGGTCAAGATCGCCTACGAGCAGTCCGGCCTGTGGAAGGACTCGGTCGCCGCGCAGAAGATGAAGGCGGCCATCACCCAGCTGGGCGCCAAGAACATCGCGGGCGTCTACGCCGCCAACGACGGCATGGCCGGCGGTATCGCCAACACCCTCAAGGGCTCCGGCATCTCCGGTATCCCGCTGACGGGCCAGGACGCCGAGCTCGCCGGTATCCAGCGCATCGTCGCCGGCACCCAGTCCAGCACGGTCTACAAGGCCTTCAAGCCCGAGGCCGACGCCGCCGCCCAGCTCGCGGTCAACCTGGTCGAGGGCAAGAGCATCGACGACCTCGCCACCACGACCATGACCAACGGCTCCGGCAACAAGGTCCCGTCGCAGCTGCTGACCCCGGTCTCCGTCACCGTCGACAACATCAAGGACACGGTGATCAAGGACAAGCTGTACACCGTCGACCAGATCTGCACCTCGGCCTACGCCGCCGCGTGCAAGAAGGCCGGTCTGCAGTAACCACCCGCCTTCGGGGGCGTGCCTGAGTCACGGCACGCCCCGTCGGCAGGTATCCAAGCCCCTCCGGCGCCCGCCCCGCCCACATACCCCGCTGCGGGGCGGGCGCCGGACGGAAGCATCGCGTACGCGCCCGTTGCCAACTGGGCCGGGCTGCGCGCAAGTTCATCTGGTAAATCGTGCTCTGAGCACAACCCTCCGCGCCTACCCCAAGCGCGGCATCCCCGCCGGTCAGGCGGCGAAGGAGATGGTTCACGTGTCCGCTACGCCCGTGCTGGCGTTGCGCGGAGTCTCCAAGCGATTCGGTGCGGTGCAGGCACTCACCGACGTCGAGTTGGAGGTCCACGCCGGAGAAGTGGTCGCCCTGGTCGGCGACAACGGCGCAGGAAAGTCCACGCTGGTCAAGACGATCGCCGGTGTCCACCCCATCGATGAGGGCGTCATCGAGTGGGACGGCAAGCCGGTCAGCATCAACAAGCCGCACGACGCCCAGGGACTCGGCGTCGCGACGGTCTACCAGGACCTCGCGCTGTGCGACAACCTCGATGTCGTCGGCAACCTCTACCTCGGACGCGAGCTGCTGCACCGCGGCGTCATCGACGAGGTCACGATGGAGCAGAAGGCCCGCGAGCTGCTGTCCACGCTCTCCATCCGCATCCCGAGCGTCCGCATCCCGATCGCGAGCCTCTCCGGTGGTCAGCGCCAGGTCGTCGCCATCGCGCGCGCCCTGATCGGTGACCCCAAGGTCGTCATCCTGGACGAGCCCACCGCCGCGCTCGGCGTCGAGCAGACCGCGCAGGTCCTCGACCTCGTCGAGCGGCTGCGCGAGCGCAACCTCGGCGTCATCCTCATCAGCCACAACATGGCCGACGTGAAGGCTGTCGCCGACACCGTCGCCGTGCTGCGCCTGGGTAAGAACAACGGTTCCTTCTCCGTGAAGGACACCACCCACGAAGAGATCATCGCCGCCATCACGGGCGCCACGGACAACGCCGTGACCCGTCGTGCGGGGCGTCGCAGCACGGAGGCGGCAAAGTGAGCGACACGTCGAAGGTAGAGAAGACGGACGGCGTCGTGGCGGACCAGTCCACCGTGGCCCCCGCCGACGACCCCACGGCCGCCCCGGTCACCGTCGTCGACCCGCGCCTGCTGATCCGTGAAGAGGGTCTCAAGGGCTACTGGACCGAGTTCAAGCGCAAGGTCAAGGGCGGCGAGCTGGGCTCGCTGCCGGTCGTGGTCGGCCTCATCGTCATCTGGACGATCTTCCAGCTGAAGAACGACCTGTTCCTGAGCGCGGACAACCTGTCCAACATCAGCTACTTCATGGCCGCCACCGGCATGCTCTCCATCGGCCTGGTGTTCGTGCTGCTGCTCGGTGAGATCGACCTGTCGGTCGGCTCGGTCAGCGGTCTGGCGTCCACGATCTTCGCGGTGTTCGTGGTCAACCACGGCATGGGCCAGTGGCTGGCCCTGATCCTCGCCGTGGTGACCGGTATCGCCATCGGCGCCCTGCACGGCTGGTTCTTCGCCAAGATCGGTGTCCCGGCGTTCGTCGTGACCCTGGCCGGCTTCCTCGGCTGGAACGGTCTGATGCTGTGGCTGCTGGGCGACAGCGGCACGATCAACATCCCGTCCGACAGCGGCCCGATCCAGCTGCTCGGCCAGAGCTCGTTCTTCATGGACCAGGCCATCGTCGGCGCCTACCTCCTGGCCGGCCTCGCCGTCGCGTCCATGCTGATCGGCTCCCTGATGGACCAGCGCCGCCGCAAGGCCGCGGGTGTGCCCTTCCGGCCGACCAGCGAGATCCTGATCCGCGTCGGAGCCCTCGCGGTCGCGGCCTTCGCCGCCGCGGTCGTGCTGAACAACGCCGCCGGTGTCTCCAACGCGCTGGTGATCTTCCTCGCCTCGCTGGTGATCGTGGACTTCGTGCTGCGTCGTACGACGTACGGCCGCAAGGTCTTCGCGGTCGGCGGCGGCATCGAGGCGGCCCGTCGTGCCGGTATCAACGTGCCGATGGTCCGGATCAGCGTCTTCGCGATCTCCGGTGGCTTCGCGGCCATCGGCGGTATGTTCTTCGCCGGTCAGACGGCGTCGGCGACGCTGAACGCCGGTGGCGGCAACACGCTGATGCTCGCCATCGCGGCGGCCGTCATCGGTGGTACGTCGCTGTTCGGCGGTCGCGGCAACGTGTGGTCGGCCCTGCTCGGCATGCTGGTCATCCAGTCCATCCAGACCGGTCTCGACCTGCTGAACATGAACACGTCGATCCAGTACATGATCACCGGTGGCGTCCTTCTCGGCGCCGTGGTCATCGACTCGGTGTCGCGCAAGTCCCAGAAGGCCGCGGGTCGCGGCTAGCACGTCCGAGAACGGCCCGGCGCTGAGAACTCAGCGCCGGGCCGTTCTCATGTCGTACGAACGATGGATCGTGGGTACAGCCGATCGCGTGATGTATGACGCACCTCCCGGGCGCCGTCCGCAAAGGCGGAACATTAGACTCGACAAGCCCGGCAACAGCTCTACTGCAAGGAGGCACGGGTGCCGCTGCTGACCCGCATCAGGGGACCGCGTGATCTGGACCGGCTCAGCCTGGAGCAGCTGGACCAGCTGGCAGAGGAGATCCGGACCTTCCTCGTCGACGCCGTCTCCAAGACCGGCGGCCACCTCGGCCCGAACCTCGGCGTGGTCGAGCTCACCATCGCCCTGCACCGTGTCTTCGACTCACCGAAGGACAAGGTGCTCTGGGACACCGGACACCAGTCCTACGTCCACAAGCTGCTCACCGGCCGCCAGGACTTCTCCAGGCTGAAGATGAAGGGCGGCCTGTCCGGCTACCCCTCGCAGGCCGAGTCCGAGCACGACGTCATCGAGAACAGCCACGCGTCCACGGTCCTCGGCTGGGCCGACGGCCTCGCGAAGGCCAACCAGATCCAGAAACGCGACGACCACGTGGTCGCCGTGATCGGTGACGGCGCCCTCACCGGCGGTATGGCCTGGGAGGCGCTGAACAACATCGCCGACGCCAAGGACCGCCCGCTGGTCATCGTCGTCAACGACAACGAGCGCTCCTACGCGCCGACCATCGGCGGCCTCGCCAACCACCTGGCGACCCTGCGCACCACGGACGGCTACGAGCGCTTCCTGGCCCGCGGCAAGGACCTCCTGGAGCGCACCCCGGTCGTCGGCAAGCCGCTCTACGAGACCCTCCACGGCGCCAAGAAGGGCCTCAAGGACTTCATCGCCCCGCAGGGCATGTTCGAGGACCTCGGCCTGAAGTACGTCGGCCCCATCGACGGCCACGACATCGAGGCCATGGAGTCCGCGCTGGCCCGCGCCAAGCGCTTCGGCGGCCCGGTGATCGTCCACGTCCTCACCGAGAAGGGCCGCGGCTACCAGCCCGCCCTCCAGGACGAGGCCGACCGCTTCCACGGCATCGGCCCCATCCACCCCGACACCGGTCTGCCGGTCAAGGCCTCGGGCGCCGACTGGACCTCCGTCTTCGGCGACGAGATGGTGCGGCTCGGCAAGGAGCGCCAGGACATCGTGGCCATCACCGCGGCGATGCTCCAGCCGGTCGGCCTGAAGAAGTTCGCGGACACCTTCCCGGACCGGATCTACGACGTCGGCATCGCCGAGCAGCACGGCGCGGTGTCGGCCGCGGGCCTGGCGACCGGCGGACTGCACCCCGTCTTCGCGGTGTACGCCACGTTCCTCAACCGAGCCTTCGACCAGGTCCTGATGGACGTCGCCCTGCACAAGTGCGGCGTGACCTTCGTCCTGGACCGGGCCGGCGTCACCGGCACCGACGGCGCCTCCCACAACGGCATGTGGGACATGTCGATCCTCCAGGTCGTCCCGGGCCTGCGCCTCGCCGCCCCGCGCGACGCCGACCAGGTCCGCGCGCAGCTCCGCGAGGCCGTCCAGGTCGACGACGCGCCGACGGTCGTACGGTTCTCGAAGGGCGCCGTGGGCCCCGCGGTACCCGCCGTGGGACGCGTCGGCGGCATGGACGTGCTGCGCGAGCCCGGCACGGACACCCCGGACGTGCTCCTGGTCTCCGTGGGCGCCCTCGCCCCCATGTGCCTGGAGATCGCCTCGCTCCTCGACAAGCAGGGCATCACCACCACCGTCGTCGACCCGCGCTGGGTCAAGCCGGTGGACGAGGCGATGGCCCCGCTCGCCGAGCGGCACCGCGTGGTCGTCACCGTCGAGGACAACTCCCGCGTCGGCGGCGTCGGCTCCGCGGTCGCCCAGGCCCTGCGCGACGCCGGCGTCGACGTACCCCTGCGCGACTTCGGCATCCCGCCCCGCTTCCTCGACCACGCCTCGCGCGCCGAGGTGATGGCGGAGATCGGGCTGACCGCGCCGGACATCGCCCGGCAGGTCACCGGTCTGGTCTCCAAGCTGGACGGGAAGTACAGCAGCGCGGCGGCGGCCGAGGAGCCGGAGCCCGCGCGCGACTGACACGCCTGAATGGGCCGGTCGTACCACCGCGAAGGGTGGTAGGACCGGCCCATTTGCGTGAATCCCCACGCGCCGGGGCATACGCAGTACGCCCCCTCTCGATCATGTCGAGGACGACACAGCGTGGGAGGTACGCCCGTGAGCAGCACACTCTTCCGGACGAAGAGAGTCGAGCAGTCCATCCTCGATACCGAGGAGCCAGAGCACGCGCTGAAGAAATCCCTCTCCGCGCTGGATCTGACCGTCTTCGGCGTCGGTGTCATCATCGGCACCGGCATCTTCGTCCTGACCGGAACGGTCGCCAAGAACAACGCGGGACCGGCGGTCGCCCTGGCCTTCGTCGTCGCCGGCGTCGTCTGCGCGCTCGCCGCGCTCTGCTACGCCGAGTTCGCCTCCACCGTCCCGGTGGCCGGCTCGGCGTACACCTTCTCGTACGCCTCCCTGGGCGAACTGCCCGCCTGGATCATCGGCTGGGACCTGGTCCTGGAGTTCGCGCTCGGCACGGCGGTGGTCGCCGTCGGCTGGTCCGGGTACATCGCCTCGCTCCTCGACAACGCGGGCTGGCATCTGCCGGAGGCGCTCAGCGGCCGGGACGGCGCCGACGGCTTCGGCTTCGACATCCTCGCCGCCGCCCTCGTCCTGGTCCTGACCGGCATCCTGGTCCTCGGCACGAAGCTGTCCGCGCGCGTGACGTCGATCGTCGTGGCCATCAAGGT
The DNA here is from genome assembly GCA_013361925.1 of Streptomyces sp. Lineage (GTDB taxonomy): Bacteria > Actinomycetota > Actinomycetes > Streptomycetales > Streptomycetaceae > Streptomyces. Next base: position 24,753 of record JABFXD010000804.1, read on the forward strand.
GACGGTCGTCCTCGTCGTGATCATCGCGGGCGCCTTCTTCGTCAAGGGCGACAACTACGACCCGTTCATCCCCAAGTCCCAGCCGGTGGACGCGGGCGGTGACCTCCAAGCGCCGCTCATCCAGCTGATGTTCGGCTGGGCGCCCTCCAACTTCGGCGTCATGGGCATCTTCACGGCGGCGTCCGTGGTGTTCTTCGCCTTCATCGGCTTCGACGTCGTGGCGACGGCGGCCGAGGAGACCAAGAACCCGCAACGGGACATGCCACGAGGCATCCTCGGCTCGCTCCTGATCTGCACGACGCTCTACGTGGCCGTGTCGATCGTCGTGACCGGCATGCAGAAGTACACCGACCTGTCCGTCACCGCCCCTCTCGCCGACGCCTTCAAGGCCATCGGGCACCCCTGGTACGCGGGCTTCATCAGCTTCGGCGCGGCGGTCGGCCTGACCACGGTCTGCATGATCCTCCTGCTGGGCCAGACCCGCGTCTTCTTCGCCATGAGCCGCGACGGTCTGCTGCCCCGCTTCTTCTCCCAGGTCCACCCCCGCTTCAAGACCCCGCACCGCCCGACCATCCTGCTCGGCGTGATCATCGCGATCGTCGCCGGCTTCACCCCGCTCAGCGAACTCGCCGAACTGGTCAACATCGGCACCCTGTTCGCGTTCGTGGTCGTCGCGATCGGCGTCATCATCCTGCGCCGTACCCGCCCCGACCTGCCCCGCTCCTTCCGCACCCCGTGGGTCCCGGTCCTCCCGATCCTGTCGGTCCTCGCCTCCCTGTGGCTGATGCTGAACCTGCCGACGGAGACCTGGCTGCGGTTCGCGATCTGGATGGTCCTCGGCTTCGTCGTGTACTTCCTGTACGGCCG
>JABFXD010000463.1 GCA_013361925.1 Streptomyces sp.
GGAGCTCGGGCAGGAACGGGAAGTCCTCGAAGGAGCCCGTGGCCGTCCTGGCGGCTTCCCGGGCGTCCCCGCCGGGCAGGGAGCCGATGCCGGTGGCGGGGGCGAAGGTGAACTGCTTGCTCTCACTCACCAGGGAAGCCTACGTAATGCCCAGGGGGCCGAGCTCATCAGCCGTGGACTCCGTGCCGGTCGAGGAAGTCGAGCAGCCCCTGCGGGTCGGCGACTTCGAGGTTGTTGCGGAACCTCGCGCGTTCCCAGGAGATGTCGGTCCCGCCGTGGTGACTGCCGCTGCCGATGAACGCCCCTGTGGCGTCCAGCAGAGCGACCGTCACGCTGCCGTGGCAGCGGCAGATGTCGTCCTGGAAGACACCGGTCGTCGTCAGGCGGCGCAGTTCCGCGAGGGCCTCGTCGTCGTAGAACTCGGCGAGGATCTCGCGACGGGCGAGCGGCCCGCCGTCGTCGCCGCCCCGGACGACGACCGCGGCCTCGGTTCGGCTCCAGACGTCGTCCAGCCAGGCCTGGATCTCCGCGCCGCTCCCGCGCCCGCCCGTCATCGGCTCACCGGCCCGGCCGGACCGTCAGATCGTTGACCTCCGCGTCCCTGGGCAGGTCGAGTGCCATCAGGATCGTCGTCGCCACCGACTCGGCGTCGATCCACTTCGAGGCGTCGTACTCCTTGCCCTCCTGCTGGTGGACCTTGGCCTGCATGGGGCTCGCCGTGCGGCCGGGGTAGACCGAGGTGACCCGGACGCCGTTGCCGTGCTCCTCGTGGCGCAGGGAGTCGGCGAGGGCCCTCAGGCCGTGCTTGGACGCGGCGTACGCGGACCAGTCGGCGTGGGCGTTGAGGCCCGCGCCCGAGTTCACGAACACCACATGGCCGCGGGCGACGCGGAGTTGGGGCAGGAAGTGGCGGGTCAGCTCGGCCGGGGAGACGAGGTTGACGTTCAGCTGGTGGCGCCAGGACTTCGGGGTGAGGTCGCCGACCGGGCCGAGGTCGACGACGCCCGCGATGTGCAGGAGCGAGTCCACCCGGTCGGGCAGCGACTGGTGGGAGAAGGCCCAGGACAGCTTGTCCGGGTCCGCCAGGTCGCCCACGAGCGTCCGCGCGCCGGGGAACTCCGCCGCCAGTTCCTTCGCGCGGCCCGCGTCGCGCGCGTGGAGGACGAGCTCGTCGCCGCGCGCGTGGAGGCGGCGGGCGACGGCCGCGCCGATGCCGGAGCCCGCCCCGGTGATCACATGTGTAGCCATGGTCGTCATCGTCGCACTACGCGATGCCCTGGCCCTCCTCCAGGTACGCGAGCGCCCCCACCGGCTCCTCCGCGAAGAACACCAGGTCGGTCAGCGGGAGCGGCAGGAAGCCCTCGTCCTCCATGCGGCGGAACTGCTCCTTCAACCCGTCGTAGAAGCCCGCGGTGTTGAGCAGGACCACCGGCTTGTCGGTGTGGCCGTGCTTCTTCAGCTCCAGGATCTCGGTGGCCTCGTCGAGCGTGCCGGTGCCGCCCACCATGATCACGACCGCGTCGGCCTTCTCCAGGAGCAGCCTCTTGCGCTCGGCGAGGTCCTTGGCGATCACCATCTCGTCGACGCCGGGGCGGACCTTGGCGGCGAGGAACTCCACCGACACCCCGACGAGCCGGCCGCCCGCCTCCTGCACGCCGTCGGCGACGACCTTCATCAGGCCGACGTCCGAGCCGCCCCACACGAGCGTGTGCCCGCCCTTGCCCAGCAGTTTCGCGAACTCACGCGCGGGGCGCGTGTAACGGTCGTCGAGGTCGGCGGCGGAGAGGAAGACACAGATACGCATGAGGCCACCGTACGCGGGAAGAACCGGGGGCCCGCGAGCGCTCTTCCTCCCATGGCCTCAGGACACACGATCACCATCGAGCAAGGCGACCGGCACGTGCGCGTGGTGCACGGCGACCAGGTCCTCGCGGAGACCCGACGACCGCTGGTCCTCAGGGAGACGGGCAGTCCGGTGCGGTACTACATACCCGCCGAGGACGTCCGCCTCGACCTCCTGACCCCGTCCGACACCCACACCTACTGCCCGTTCAAGGGCACGGCGTCCTACTGGTCGCTGCCGGACGCGGCGGACCTGGTGTGGTCCTATCCCGACCCCAAGCCGGACGTCGCGCGGATCAAGGGCCACCTCTGCTTCTACGAGGTGGAAATCCCCGATTAGTTCCCTGGCCGGTGGCAGTCTCCACAGGCATGGACAAGAAGACTCTCTCCCGGGACGGCACGCAGATCGCCTACGGGCTCGGCGGCCATGGCCCGGCAGTCATCCTGATCAGTGGCGCGATGTCCACCGGTGGCACCGTCGCGCCCCTGGCAGCAGCCCTCTCCGACCGTTTCACGGTTCTCTGGTACGACCGGCGGGGCCGCGGCGAGAGCGGCGACACGGCGCCCTACGCGGTGGAACGCGAGGTCGAGGATCTCGGCGCGCTGATCGAGGCGGCGGGTGGCGAGGCGTGTCTGTGGGGCGTCTCGTCCGGCGGGGCGCTGGTGCTGGAAGCGGCGGCGAGCGGGCTGCCGGTGCGCAAGGTCGCCGTGTACGAGACACCGTTCGCCGACTTCTCCGAGCAGGGTGCGAAGGAGCGCGCCGAGTACACCGAGAACCTGACGGCGGCGCTGGCGGAGGGCCGCCGTGGGGACGCGGTCGAGTTGTTCCTCCGGCTCACCGGCATGCCCGACGAGATGATCCAGGGCGCCCGCCAGTCCCCCATGTGGCCCGGCATGGAGGCCGCCGCGCCGAGTCTCGCCTACGACAACGCCGTCATGGGCGACGGTCTGCTGCCCCGGGAGCGGCTGGCCTCGATCACCGTCCCCGTCCTGGCCGTCGCGGGCGGCGCGAGCCCCGACTGGCTCCAGGAGGCCACGCGGGCGGTCGCGGAGACGGTGCCGCAAGGCTCGTACCGGAACCTGGCGGGTCAGACCCACATGGTGGATCCGAACGCCCTGGCTCCGGTGCTCGCCGAGTACTTCACGCGGTAGCTGCGGCCGTCGCGCGCGTGGTCGACGCGATCGTCGCCGAGCCCACCACGCGCGTGCCGTCGTACAGCACGATCGCCTGGCCGGGCGCCACGCCGCGGACCGGTTCCGTGAACGACACCTCCAAGGAGCCGTCGACCAGTTCCGCGGTCACCTCGGTCTCGCCGCCGTGGGCGCGGAGCTGGGCGGTGTAGGTGCCGGGGCCGGCCGGGGCCGTGCCGCACCAGCGGGGCTTGATCGCGGTGAGGGCGCTCACGTCCAGGGACGCGGCCGGGCCGACCGTCACCGTGTTGTCCACCGGGGAGATGTCGAGGACGTAGCGCGGCTTGCCGTCGGCGGCCGGGGTGCCGATGCGCAGGCCCTTGCGCTGGCCGATGGTGAAGCCGTACGCGCCCTCGTGGGTGCCGACCTTCGAGCCGGACTCGTCGAGGATGTCGCCCTCGGCCTTGCCGAGCCGGTTCGCGAGGAAGCCCTGGGTGTCGCCGTCGGCGATGAAGCAGATGTCGTGGGAGTCGGGCTTCTTGGCGACCGCGAGGCCCCTGCGCTCGGCCTCGGCGCGGATCTCGTCCTTCGTCGTCACCGTGTCGCCGAGCGGGAAGAGGGCGTGAGCCAGCTGCTTCTCGTCCAGGACGCCGAGGACGTACGACTGGTCCTTCGCCATGTCGGAGGCGCGGTGCAGCTCGCGGGAGCCGTCCTCGGCGACGATCACCTGGGCGTAGTGACCCGTGCAGACGGCGTCGAAGCCGAGGGCGAGGGCCTTGTCGAGCAGGGCCGCGAACTTGATCTTCTCGTTGCAGCGCAGACACGGGTTGGGGGTGCGCCCGGCCTCGTACTCGGCGACGAAGTCCTCGACCACGTCCTCGCGGAAGCGGTCGGCGAGGTCCCAGACGTAGAACGGGATGCCGATGACGTCGGCCGCGCGGCGGGCGTCGCGTGAGTCCTCGATGGTGCAACAGCCACGCGCGCCCGTGCGGAACGACTGCGGGTTCGCCGACAGGGCGAGGTGGACACCGGTCACGTCATGGCCGGCCTCGGCGGCGCGGGCGGCGGCGACGGCGGAGTCCACGCCGCCGGACATGGCGGCGAGGACACGAAGGGGGCGCTGCGTGGAGTGAGTCATAACTCCTCCAGGGTACGGGGGCGCGGGAACCGGAGCCCACGAGTATCCGTTCACGATCACATGGGGGCGACAGAGGCATCCAAGGACGGCGACCGGCGCATCGGGCGTCGCGCGCTGCTGATCGGCGGGGCGGCCGCCGCGGTGGGCACCGGTGTGCTGGCCCGGGACGAGCTGGCGCGGCTGTGGTGGCGTACGCCGGGGGTGGAGAAGCCGCGGGTGAAGGGCGCGGTCGACTATCGGGGCGCGAAGTGGGTGGCCGCCTCCGACGCGAACTGGCGGCGCGCGGACCGGCCCGACGACTACGCGATAGACATGGTGATCGTCCATGTCACCCAGGGCAGCCTCGCCAGCGCGGTGAAGGCCTTCCAGGACCCGGGGCACCAGGCGGCGGCGCACTACATAGTGGGCCGGGACGGCCGGGTCACCCAGATGATCCGCGAGCTGGACGTGGCGTACCACGCGGGCAACCGCGACTACAACGAACGCAGTGTCGGCATCGAGCACGAGGGCTTCGTGGACCGGCCGCAGGACTTCACGGACGAGATGTACGCGGCCTCGGCGCGTCTGACGGCGAGGATCTGCGCGCGCTACGACATACCCGTCGACCGCGAGCACATCATCGGCCATGTCGAGGTGCCGGGCACGGACCACACCGACCCGGGCGAACACTGGGACTGGGACCGGTACATGAAGCTGGTGCGCGAGGCGCGCACCGCCGCCGCCTGACGAGCCCCGTGACACAGGTCACACAGGCGCCGCCCCGTAAGGAGCGCGGCCGCCCGTTGTGTCCCCTATCCCTGACCTGACCTGCGACGTGCCAACTTGGCTTTTCTTCAAGGGAGTTGAGGGCCGGCAAGGGGCCTTCAGGGTCCACAGGCTCCCTGGCTCGCTCCCCACTTCGGCCTAGTTGTCCCACAGTCCCGGGTCCGATGCTCCTCAGCCATGACACACACCACCGATCCCGCCTCCGGCGCGGGACAGCAGCGCAAGGGCGCCCACGCGAGCAGAGAGCGGGGCGTCAAGGGCGAGCACACGAAGGAGGGCGGCGGCCGCAAGGGGCTGCACCGGCGGAAGTTCCTCGGCGGCGTGGCCGGCGCCGCGGGACTGGCAGCCGTCGGCGCGGCAGGCGCCGTCTTCTCTCTGCTCACGGAAGGCAACAGCAACCGGGCGGCCGCGGCGGACGGCACCCTGACCATCCCGGAGCTGCTGGAGGGCACCACCAGCGACGGCACCACCACCTACACCCTGGAGGCGCAGACCGGCACCAGCGAGGTGCTGAGCGGGGTCACCAGCTCGACGGCCGGCTACAACCAGTCGTTCCTCGGCCCGACCATGAAGTGGACCAAGGGCGACGTCGTCGCGCTGGACATCACCAACGGTCTCGACGAGGAGACCACAGTCCACTTCCACGGCGCGCACGTCCCGCCCAGCATGGACGGCGGCCCGCAGAACGCCTTCTCCGCGGGGGCGACCTGGGAGCCCACCTTCACGGTCCTGGACGAGGCCAAGACCCTCTGGTACCACCCGCACGCCCTGGGCACCACGGCCAAGCAGGCCGTGCACGGCCTGGCCGGGATGATCATCGTCGAGGACGACTCGGACGTCTCCGCCGCGCTGCCGAGCGAGTACGGCGTGGACGACATCCCGCTGATCTTCCAGTGCCTGGCGGTCGACAGCGCCGGGGACATCAAGTACGACCAGACCGGTTATCTCAGCAGCGGTCTCAGTTTCCCGGTCCTGGTGAACGGCACCAACGTCGACGACACCACGCTCGGCTTCACCGCCACCAAGACCCGCACCCGCTTCCGCGCGCTCAACGCCTCACCGTCGGACATCATCACTCTCCAGCGCAGCGACGGCGGCACGCTCACCCAGATCGCCACCGAGCAGGGCTATCTGACGGAGGCGGCCGAGGTGACGACGATCCGGCTGGTCGCGGGTTCCCGCGCCGAGTTCGTCATGGACGTCACCGAGGACGTCACCCTCCAGGTCGTCATCACCACGGGCTGGATCCGCGGCGGTTCCGGCACCTTCGACTTCCTCACCGTCAACGCGGGCGGCACCGACACCCCGGACGACCTGCCGAGCACTCTCAACACCATCGAGCGGTACGACACCAGCGACTTCACGGCCCGCACCATCACGCTCAGCAACACGGGCGCGACCATGAAGATCAACGGTTCGGCCGGTCTCACCATGTCCAGCATGGCCATGATCAGCACCACGCTGGGCGCCAAGGAGATCTGGACCGTCACCAACGCCAGTCAGCTGGAGCACTCGTTCCATCTGCACGACGTTCCGTACCAGTTGGTGTCGATCAACGGGGAGGCCCCCACCGGGGTGGACCTCGGCTGGCGGGACACCTATGAGGTCGTCGGTGGCGGGACCATCGTGATCGCGATGGAGTTCACCGACTTCGCCGACGACACGTACATGTACATGCTCCACTGCCATCTGCTCCAGCACGAGGACGAGGGCATGATGGCGTCCCTGATGGTCACGGAGAGCTGACTGGCCCCTGCAGCCTCATGAGCGGGCTGCCGCCGGCAGTGGAAGCGCCGACGGCAGCCACAGGCTCATCGTCGACACCTGGCCGCATTCCCGGCAAGGAATCGACGAAATCGCCCTTACTGTCGACACTGGGCGAGGCCCCCGCGCTACGTCAGCCCCGCCGCCCGCGCCCGTTCCACCGCCGGGCCGATGGCCTTGGCCACCGCCTCCACGTCCGCCTCGGTGGAGGTGTGGCCGAAGGAGAAGCGGAGGGTGCCGCGGGCCAGGTCGGGGTCGGTGCCGGTGGCCAGGAGGACATGGCTGGGCTGGGCGACGCCGGCGGTGCAGGCGGAGCCGGTGGAGCACTCGATGCCCTGGGCGTCGAGCAGCAGCAGCAGGGAGTCGCCCTCGCAGCCCGGGAACGTGAAGTGGGCGTTGGCGGGGAGCCGGTCGACCGGGTCCCCGCCGAGGATCGCGTCCGGCACCGCCGTACGGACCGCCTCGACGAGCGCGTCGCGCAGGGCGCCGATCTCGCGGGCGAACCACTCGCGCTGCTCGGCGGCGAGCCGGCCGGCGACGGCGAAGGAGGCGATGGCGGGGACGTCGAGGGTGCCGGAGCGGACGTGACGCTCCTGGCCGCCGCCGTGCAGAACGGGTACGGGCGTGTACTCACGGCCCAGCAGCAGGGCGCCGATGCCGTAGGGTCCGCCGACCTTGTGGCCGGAGACGGTCATCGCGGCCAGCCCCGAGGCGGCGAAGTCGACGGGGATCTGGCCGTAGGCCTGGACCGCGTCGGCGTGCAGCGGGACGCCGAACTCGGCGCAGACGTCCGCCAGTTCGCGGACCGGCAGGATCGTGCCGATCTCGTTGTTGGCCCACATGACGGTGGCGAGGGCCACGTCGTCGGGGTCGCGGGCGATGGCCTCGCGCAGGGCGTCGGGGTGGACACGGCCGTACGCGTCGACCGGGAGGTACTCGACGGTGGCGCCCTCGTGTTCGCCGAGCCAGTGGACGGCGTCGAGGACGGCGTGGTGCTCCACGGGGCTGGCGAGCACCCGGGTGCGGGCCGGGTCGGCGTCGCGGCGGGACCAGTACAGGCCCTTCACGGCGAGGTTGTCGGCCTCGGTGCCACCGGAGGTGAAGACGACCTCGCTGGGGCGGGCGCCGAGGGATTCGGCGAGCGCCTCACGGGACTCCTCGACGGTGCGCCTCGCACGGCGGCCGGCCGCGTGGAGGGCGGAGGCGTTGCCGGTGACGGCCAGCTGTGCGGCGAGTGCCTCGACTGCCTCGGGAAGCATCGGGGTGGTCGCGGCGTGGTCGAGGTAAGCCATGGTGACCCGATTCTACGGGCCCGGTCGCGGGGCCCGGTTTTCAGGCCCGCCCCTAGAAGCTCCAGGACACCGTGCTGTCCATCTGCATGGCGGCGACCAGGACGAGCAGGTCGGCGACGCCGAGACCCAGGCCGAGGAAGGCGCGGCCACGACGGGCGGTGCCACGCCACAGGGCGACGCTCGCCAGGGCGATGGCGACGGGGCCGAGGAAGACGTTGAGGACGAGGAGGCCTACGAGGCCGAGGATGAAGGCGGCCACGGCCATGCCGTCGGCGTCGCGGCCGGCCGGGCGGGTGGCGGTGGTGGTG
>JABFXD010001052.1 GCA_013361925.1 Streptomyces sp.
GAAGAGGAGGGTGGAGGCGGTCTGGCGGGTGACCTCCTTGAAGATGGGGTGGAGCAGCTCGACGGTGTTGGCGGCCTCGGCGTACAGGTTGGCGTGGGTGAGGACGCAGCCCTTCGGTTTGCCGGTGGTGCCGGAGGTGTAGCAAATCGTCGCGACGGTGGCGGGGGTCAAGCTCGTGCGGCGTTTGGTGACCTCCTCGTCGGGGAGGTCGCGGCCGAGTTCCTTCAGTTGAGCGAGGCCCTGGGACTCCAACTGCCAGATGTGCGGCGGGTCCTGGTGGCGGGCGGTGCCGGTGGTCACCGTGTCGGCGTTCTCCGCGGTCTCCGTGACGACGAAGCGGGCGCCCGAGTCGCGGACGATCCACTCCACCTGCTCCGCCGAGGAGGTGGCGTAGATCGGGACGCTCTGGCCGCCGGCCGCCCAGATCGCGAAGTCCAGGACCGTCCACTCGTAGCGGGTGCGGGACATCACCGCGACCCGGCCGCCCGGTTCGAGGCCCGCCGCGATCAACCCCTTGGCCACGGCGGTGACTTCGGAGGCGAACGCGGCGGCCGTGACGGGCCGCCAGGTGGCGCCTTGCCTGCGGCGCAGGACCACGGCGTCGGGGGCCTCGACCGCGTTGGTGTACGGGATGTCGGCGGTGCTGCCGGTCGGGGCGGGCGGCGCGAGGGGTGCGGTACGGGCCTCGCGGATCACTCCATGCTCGTCCCTGACGGTCTCGACCTTGGTGCGGACCGCCAGGTCGGTGCGTTGTCTCGCCCGCTTCAGATCCTTGCGTACGCCCATGACGGCTCCCCGGTCGGCGCTGACTGGGACGTCAACTTACTCACGCGTAAGGAAAGGTCAATGGGGCGTGCAGCACCTGGACCGGTGTGCGGGTCAGTCGCGGAGGCGGCGGGCGTCGCCGATCGCGTCGGCCAGTTGTGTCACGTCCTCGTCCTCGGTGCTGTGTGCCAAGTCCCGTGCCTGGTCGCTCAGTTCGGACAAGGAGGGGCAGCCGGGCAGGGAGGTGCGGTCGCCGTTCGTGGCGCGCAGGGTGTCGGCGAAGTAGGCGGCCAGGGTGGTGACCTGGAAGCGGGAACTCGCCCGGTGGACCGAGGAGTCCAGGGCCTCGGTCTCCAACTGGCCTGATTCCTCGTGGGGATCGCGGGTCTCGGGGTCGAGCCAGCGGACGCTCGCCGTCGCGAGGTGGCCGTCGGCGCCCTCCCTGGTGCGGACGGCGTAGAGGGCGGTGACGGTGTGGCCGGGGCCGATCTCGCCGCCGTCGACGCTGTCGTCACGGAAGTCGTCGTCGGCGACCTGGCGGTCGTCGTAGCCGACCAGACGGAACTCCTTGACCGTCTCGGGGTCGAAGGCGACCTGGGCCTTGGCGTCGCGGGCGGTCAGGTCGACGTTCTGCGGGAGTTGCTCGACGAAGACCTTGCGGGCGTCCTCCTCGTCGGAGACGTAGGCGGTGTGGCCGTCGCCCCGGTCGGCGAGCTGTTCCATCAGTTCGTCGCCGTAGTCGCTGCCGACGCCGACGCCGAAGAGGGTGATGCCGTGCTCGCGGCGCTCGCCGGAGATGCGTTCCAGGATGGTGTCCGCGTCGGTGTCGCCGGTGTTGGCGAGGGCGTCGGAGATGAGGACGACACGGTTGGTGGCGCCGTCGCGCAGGCCGTCCTCGGCGGTCTCGTAGCCGGTCTCGACCCCCGCGCCGAGGTTGGTGGAGTCCTGGGGTTCCAGGCTGTCGATGGCGTCGTGGACCTCACCGCGGTTGCCGTCGAGCCGGGTCATCGGCAGGACCTTCTCGGCCTCGTCGCTGAAGGTGACCAGGGCGACCGAGTCGTCGTCGCGGAGCTGGTCCGTCATCGTGTCCAGGGATTCCTTGGCGAGGTCGAGGCGGCCGGGCTCGTCCATGGAACCGGAGACGTCGATGACGAAGGTGAGGGCGGCGGGCGGGCGTTCGTCGGTGTCCTCGGCGGTGCGGGTGGCGAGGCCGACGCGGACCAGGGACCAGTCGTCCTCGGTGGTGCGGGCGCCGTCGACGGTGACCGAGAAGCCGTTGCCGTCGGGGCGGTCGTAGTCCTGGCGGAAGCTGTTGACGAACTCCTCGGGCCGGACCGTCGAGGGGTCGGGCAGCCGGCCGTCGGCGAGGGTGCGGCGGGCGTAGCCGTAGGAGGCGGTGTCGACGTCCAGGGCGAAGGTGGAGAGGTAGTCGGGTGAAGGGGCGACCTCGCGGGAGTCCTCCTCCGAGCCGTCCGGGGTGCCCTTCTGTTCGCCCTCGGGTGCGGGAACGTATCCGCCGCTGCGGGAGCCGTCCGATGCCTTGCCGCCGCTGTCGTCCGATCCGCTGCACCCGGTCAGCAGCAGGCCGCTCACCGCGGTCACCGCGAGCAACGCCACGCGCAGGCGTCGTATTCGATACTGCTCCATCTTCCGTGCCCCCTTGGTCCGTTGACGTCGACTTCTGTGACTGTGACGGGCCAGGGGGCCGGAACGTGCGCTACGGAGCGTTGCGGAAGCGTCTCGAAGAGGGCACGGAGGCGAGGCGTCGAGACCGGTAGGTGATCTTCCGTTGACCTAGGAGACCACGTCCTTGCGGGCGAAACCGCGGAAGGCCAGCGCGAACAGCACGAGGGCGTACGTTACCGAGACCGCCGTGCCCTGGATCATGCCGGACCACTCCATGCTGGGCTGTACGGCGTCCGCCCACGCGAACTGCCAGTGCGCGGGCAGGAAGTCGCGCCAGTCGCCGAGGGCGGTGACGGCGTCCAGGACGTTGCCGACGATCGTGAGGCCCACCGCGCCGCCGACCGCGCCGAGCGGGGCGTCGGTGCGGGTCGAGAGCCAGAACGCCAGCCCCGCGGTGACCAGTTGGGAGACGAAGATGAACGCCACGACGATCACGAGGCGTCCGGCCGCGGTGCCCGGTGCGAGGGAACCGCCCGTCGGGATCTCCAGCGGGCCCCAGCCGTAGGCGGCCGTACCGACGGCCACCGCCACGAGCGGCAGCAGGATCATCGCGGCCAGGCTGAGGCCGAGGCCGACGACGAGCTTGGACCACAGGAGGCGGGCCCGGGGTACGGGGGCCGCGAGGAGATAGCGCAGGGAGGACCAGCCGGCCTCCGACGCGACCGTGTCGCCGCAGAACAGGGCGACCGGGATGACCAGTAGGAAGCCTGCCGACACGAAGAGGTTGACGGCGGCGAAGTTGGCGCCGGACGCGGTCGCCGTGTCCATCAGGGAGACGGTGTTGTTGCGGCCGCCGGGCTCGCCGCCGATCGCGAACGCGATCAGCAGGACGAAGGGGAGTGCGGCGAGGATGCCGAACATGACCATCGTGCGGCGGCGTTTGAGCTGGCGGATCAGTTCTACGCGGAGGGGGAGGGTGTGGCGGGGCTGGTAGCCGGAGGCTGTTTCGGTGAGCGTGGTCATGCGGAGCCTCCGATCAGGGTGAGGAAGGCGTCTTCCAGGCGGCGGTGGGGGCCCAGTGAGGCGACGGGGACCTCCAGGCGGACGAGTTCTGTGAGTAGGGCTGCGGCGTTGGTGCGTTCGTCTGCGGGTGCGTTGGGGCTGGTCGCGCCCCGCGGCGGAGCCGCAATTCGAGACAGCCCCGCGCCCCTGGGCGGCATCACCGTCAGGCTTACCAGTAGGCCGCCGTCTGTTCTTGTTGCCGAAGTGACCTGGGGTAGGGCCGCCACCTTCTCCACCAAGGGGTCCGTGATGTCCGCCGCCAAACCCACCAGCAGCGTGTCGCCCGCGCCGATGATCTCGGACACCGGGCCCGCCTGGACCAGTTGGCCGCGGTCCATCACCACCAGGTGGGTGCAGGTCTGTTCGACCTCTGCGAGGAGGTGGCTGGAGACGATGACCGTGCGGCCGGCTGCCGCGTAGCGGATCATCACCTCGCGCATCTCGCGGATCTGGGGCGGGTCGAGGCCGTTGGTGGGTTCGTCGAGGATGAGGAGGTCGGGGAGGCCGAGCATGGCCTGGGCGATGGCCAGGCGCTGGCGCATGCCCTGGGAGTAGGTGCGGACCGCGCGGGCGAGGGCGTCGCCGAGGCCGGCGATCTCCAGCGCCTCGTCCAGGTGGGCGTCCTCGGGCGGACGGCCGGTCGCCGCCCAGTACAGCTCCAGGTTCTCCCGGCCGGAGAGGTGCGGCAGGAAGCCGGCGCCCTCGACGAAGGCGCCGACCCGGGAGAGGACCGGGGCGCCCGGGCGGATGGCGTGGCCGAAGACGCGGATCTCACCGTCGTCCGGCTTGATCAGGCCCATCAGCATGCGCAGGGATGTGGTCTTGCCGGCGCCGTTCGGGCCGAGGAGGCCCAGGACCTGGCCCTTCTCCACGCGGAAGGAGAGGTCGCGGACGCTGTAGCGGTCGCTGCCGGGGTACTTCTTGCTCAGGTCCGTGATCTGGAGCGGGACGTCGGACAGCTCCGGGTCCGGGGCGGGGGTGGCGGTGCGGCGGCGGGCCGTGAGGAGGAGGGCCAGGGCGACGGCCGCGCCCGCGAGGGGCAGCCACCACACCCAGGAGGGCAGCGGGGCGGCGGCGGTCTTCACGCCGGGGGCGGTCGGGACCGTCAGGTCGCCCTTGAGGGAGACGGTGTACGTCGCCGGGGCCGCCGGTGAGGCGTAGCCGAGGTCCGTGGAGGCGAGGACCAGGCGCAGGCGGTGGCCCTTCTCGATGTGGTGGTCGATCGCCGGGAGGGTGACCGTGACGTCCTTGCCGGACTTGGCGTCCTTGATGCGCAGGGGGGTCACCAGCTGGGAGGGCAGTACCTGTCGGGTGCCGTCGGCTCCGACGTCGTAGAGCTTGGCGAACAGGACGGCGTCGTCGGACGTGGACGTCACGTGGACCGTGGCCGTCGGGGCGCCGGTGATGCGGAGGTCGTCGGTGACGGGCGCGGAGTCGAAGCGGGCGTACTGGCCCGGGAAGTCGAGGGAGACGCCGACGCCGAGGGAGGAGAGCTGGGAGAGGCCGCCCGCGCCGCCGAGGCCGGGGAGGGCGGAGACGCCGGGCGGGTTGGCCCCGGCCGGGTTGGTGACCTGCTGCTCCTGGCGGCCGGTCAGGGCGATCCGGCGGTCGCCGCTGTGCAGGCCGGGGTAGGTGTCGGAGCTCGCGCCGCGCAGCTGGGCGGCGCCGTCGGTGGAGTCGACGCCGCCGGTGCGGGTGACGCGGAAGGCGGGGCCGGTGTCCGTGGACTTCTCGTTCTTGAGGTAGCGGTCGAACCAGGACTCGACGCGGGCCTGGACGCGGCTCGTCTCCATGTCGCCGCCGTCGTGGCCGCCCGCGATCCAGTCGACGTCCACGGGGGCGCCGTTGGCCTTGATCGCCTTCGCGGCGGCGTCGGACTGGTCCAGGGTGAAGAGGGAGTCGGTCTGGCCCTGGAGGAGGAGGGTGGGGACGTCGATCTTGTCGCCGACCGCGGAGGGGGAGCGTTCGGTGAGCATCCGCTCGGCCTGGGCGTCCGGGGTGCCGGACTCCGCGACGCGGTCGTACATCTGGCAGAGCTGCGGTTCGAACTGGTCGCAGCCACCGCCCGTGTTCACGAAGACGCCGGCCCAGAGCTTCTTGAAGACGCCGTTCGGGAAGAGGGCGTCCGAGAGGTTCCAGTAGGTGATCGCGGGGGCGATGGCGTCGACGCGGTCGTCATGGCCCGCGGTGAGGAGGGCGATGGCTCCGCCGTAGGAGCCGCCGGCCATGCCGACGCGCGGGTCGCCCGCCTTGTCGAGCTGGACCTGGGGCTGCTTCGCCAGCCAGTCGATCAGCTTCGAGACGTCGGCGACCTCGGCGTCGGGGTCGTTGAGGCCCACCTTGCCCGTCGACCTGCCGAAGCCTCTCGCCGACCAGGTGAGGACCGCGTAGCCGTCCCGGGCGAGGTCCTCGGCCTGTTGGCGTACGTCGTCCTTGGAGCCGCCGAAGCCGTGGCCCAGAAGGACGGCGGGGCGGCGTCCCGAGGTGCCGGACGTGAAGTACGAGGTGTCTATGCGGACGCCGTTCACCGCCATGACCTGGTCGGTCGCGCGTACCGGGGACGGGTCGTCGTCGGCGACCGCCGTCCAGGTACCGGCCCCCGCGAGTGCGACGACGGCGGCCCCGGCGGCCAGCAGTCGCCGGGGCCGCCGCAGCGGCCCTCGCAGTCGAAGATCCATGCTTCAACGGTACGGGCTGAAGCTGTCGGGGAGTTATCGACCACAGACCGAACCCGCCGACCTCCTACGGGCGTACGCCGGTCCTCGCGCATACCGCGCTCGAAGTACTTCGATGGACGAGGAACAGTGTTCGAGGTACCACCCGATGCATTGAAAAGCCGCGAAAGTGGGCGTGTCCGCGGCAAGCGCCGTCTTCGCTTGAGGGTCCGCCCCTTTGCGAATGGAGACGCCCTCGTGCGTATCACCGACATCCAGCGCTGTGAGATCCGGCCCGGACGGCTCGTCGAGTGGACGCTCAGTCCGGCGACCGTGGCGGCGGCGCGGGGGCTGCCGGAGGACACCCGGCCACCGGCGTACATCCAGGAGTCGCACATCAGGACCGCCCGGACCGTGCGCGAGGACGGTCTGTTCGTCCCGACCTGGCTCGGTGCCGCCTTCGACCTCCCGGGGCCGGTCGACCTCGACGCCCTGGAGGGCGCCCTGCGCGCGTGGACGCTGCGGCACGAGACGCTGCGCAGCGGGTTCCGGACGGACGGGGACGCGCTGCGGCGGTTCACGCTGGACGCGCGGGACGTGTCCCTGCGGCGGGAGGACGCCGGGGAGTTCACGGACGCGACCGCGTTGGTCCGGCACCTCCAGGACCGCTTCGACGTCACCGCGGACGCGCTGCGCTGGCCGAACCTGATGTACGCGGCGGTCGTACGGGACGACTCGACGAGTGTGTACATGGCGTTCGACCACAGCAACGTCGACGCGTACTCGATCTACCGGATCCCGTCGGAGATCCATGAGCTGTACGCGGGCGGGGGCGTGGCCGACGGGGCGCCGGTGAGCAGTTACATCGACTTCTGCCGGATCGAGCGGGCCGACGCGGACCGGATCGACGCCGACCACGAGGCCGTCGGGCGCTGGCGGGAGTTCATCCGGCGGTGCGACGGGACGCTGCCGACGTTTCCCCTGGACCTGGGGGTGGAGCCGGGTGGTCCGCTGCCCGAGCAGAAGATGATGTGCGAGATGCTCGTGGGTCCCGGGGAGGCGGCCGCCTTCGAGACGTACTGCCGGCCGTACGGCGGGAGCCTGGTCGGGGTGCTCGCGGCCACCGCGCTGATCGCCGGGGAGATCGGGGGCGCGTCCGTCTACCGGACGGTGGTGCCCTTCCACACCCGGGTGAAGTCCCAGTGGTCCGACTCCGTCGGGTGGTACGTCGGCGGGGCCCCCATCGAGGTGCCGGTGCCCGCCGACTTCCCGAGCGCCCTGCCCGCCGTACGGGCGCAGTTGCAGGCCGCCCGGCCGCTGTCCCGGATGCCGCTCGCCCGCATGCTGCGCCTGCTGGGCGCGGACTTCCGGCCCACCTCGCCCGACCTGTACTCCATCGTGTCGTTCACCGACGCGCGCGCCCTGCCGGGGGCCGAGCGGTGGGACGCGCTGTCGGCGTACGGGCTGATCCGGGTGTCGTACGGGGACCAGGTGTGCGTGTGGCTGAACCGGCTGCACGACGGGGTGTGGTTCGCCTGCCGCTACCCGGACACGGACGTCGCCTACAAGAACATGCGGCTGTACGTGGAGAGGCTGCGGGCGTTGATGGTGTCGGCGGGCGGCCTGTCCTAGGCGAGTTCGTCCTCGGGGATCTCCACCAGCCAGCGGGTGTCCCTGCGCGGGCGCAGATAGAAGGCCCAGTAGAGGGTCGCCGCCGCCGTGATGCCGCCCGTCCACAGGAGGTACTGCGTCTCCTGCTGACTCAGGATGTACGCCAGGACTCCGATCAGCAGGACCGGCATCGCGGGCCACAGGGGCATCCGCCAGGCCGGCGTGTGCCGGTGGGCGCCTCTGCGGGCCAGCAGTGCCGCCACCGCCACCAGCAGGTACATGCCGGTCACCGAGACGCCGGTCACGCCGTACAGGGTGTCCAGGTTGACGAAGCAGAGGGCCGCGCCGGGGATGCCGACCGCGAGGGTGGCGACCCACGGGGAGCCGAAGCGGCCGAGCTTGGAGAAGACGTTGTTGACCGGCTGGGGCCAGGCCTTGTCGCGGGCCGAGGCGAACAGGACGCGGGAGTTCTGGATGACCATGACGATGCCCGCGTTGATGATCGCGAGGGC
>JABFXD010000989.1 GCA_013361925.1 Streptomyces sp.
CAGTCCGCTGCGCCGACATCCACCAGATAGACACCCATGGCGGCAATCTACGAGGCCCCACTGACAATTCACCTCAGCAGCCCCTTCTCCGCCAGATGCCCCCTCGTCACATCCCTCGCCAACCGCGGCCGACTGTCCATCTGTTGGTTCATCGACGCGAGGTCGGCGCCCCGCTTGGCCTGCGGTGGTGCTGAGTACACCCTCGGATACGGGTTCTGCGCCCCCTGTGGTCGGCCCGTCGGCTCCGTAGCTTCTTTGGCAGGGCACAGGGGGTGCCCGACCGAGAGGTGATGACGATGTTTCGCACAGGCTCGCGACGCCGGCACGACACGGGACCCGCCGCCGAGGCGCTGCGGCTGGTCAAGGTCACCAAGACCTACGGCAGTGACGACAGCGCCGTGACCGCCCTGGACGGGGTCACGCTCGGACTGGGCCGGGGCACCTTCACCGCCGTTATGGGGCCGTCGGGGTCGGGGAAGTCCACGCTGCTCCAGTGCGCGGCCGGCCTGGACCGGCCCGATCACGGCATCGTGGTGGTGGACGGCACCGAGCTGACGGGCGGTACGGAGGCGGAGCTGACGAGGTTCCGGCGTGGGCGGGTGGGGTTCGTGTTCCAGCAGTACAACCTGCTGGACACGCTGACCGTCGCGCAGAACACGGTGCTGCCGCTGAAACTGGCCGGGCAGCGGGTGGACCGCGGGCGGGCCAGGGAGATTCTCACCCGGGTCGGGCTCGGCGACCGGCTGGGGCACCGACCCGACCAGTTGTCCGGCGGTCAGCGGCAGCGGGTCGCGATCGCCAGGGCGCTGGTCTGCGAACCCCGGGTGATCTTCGCCGACGAGCCGACGGGCGCCCTGGACACCCGCAGCGCGCGTACGGTGCTGCGGCTGCTCCAGGAGGCGGTGCGGGTGCACGGGCGGACCGTGGTGATGGTGACGCACGATCCGGTCGCCGCCTCGTACGCCGACTCGGTGCTGTTCCTCGCGGACGGCAGGCTGGCCGGCCAGTTGCAGGCGCCGACGGCGGACGCGGTCGCCGAACGCCTCGCGCACCTGGGCGACGACGTGACGGCGGGGGTGTGAGCGATGTTCGTACTGGCCCTGCGGTCGATCCGGCGACGTCCCGGACGGTTCCTCGCGACGCTGCTGTCCGCCTTCCTGGGTGCGGCCATCATCATGACGTTCCACTCGATGCACGACACGGCGGCCGGGAGCGGCGTCGACTCGGTCAGCTCGAACACGCTGACGACCGCGGCGAGCGTGGTGGGAGGTTACGGCAGTCTCCTGGTGTTCTTCGCGGTCGCCTCCACCCTGACGGTGAACGTCCGTCAGCGGGCCACCGAGTTGGAGTTGCTGCGCTGCTCGGGGGCAACGCCGGCACAGCTCACACGGATGGTCGTCGGTGAGGCGCTGGCCGTCGCCCTGGTGGGTGCGGCGCTGGCGATCGGGCCCGCGATGCTCGGCGGGCGGGCGCTGTTGGGGGTGTTCCAGGACAGCGGTCAGGTGGCGGACTCGGTGGACTACACGTTCGGTCCGATCGCGCTGTTCACGGGCGTCGGCATCACGCTGGTGGCCGCGGTCGGCGCCGCGTCCCTCGCCGTGCGGCGGGCGACGCGAGGACGGCGACAGCGGGGCGGGGCACGGAGGTTCTTCGCCTACGCCGCCCTCACCACCGGCGCCCTGGCGGTCTGCTGCACCTTCTTGATGAAGGCGACGGACGAGGCGCTGATGGCGCCGCCCGCGTACGGGGCGATCCTGTTGTCGGTCGGCTTCGCGCTGCTGGCGCCGCGCCTGCTGAAGGGGCTGCTGGACCGGCTCGCGCTCTCCGGGGCGAGTGGCTGGCTCGCGGTGCGGAATCTGCGGCAGCGGGCCGGGGATCTCGCCGGGATCCTGATGTCGCTGGTCCTGTTCACGGCGGTGGCGACGACCACGCTGACCGTGCAGGCGGTGGAGAGCGACGCGGTCGAGGCCTCGGGGCTGGTGAAGTCCGTGGACGCGAAGAACCTGGAGACGCTGAACTTCACGGTCGTCGGGATCATCGTGGTCTTCGTCTGCGTGATGCTGGTCAACTCGCTGTACGCGGCGACCACCTACCGCGGCCGGGAGTTCGGCCAGCAGCGGCTGGCCGGTGCGACGCCCGGGCAGGTGCTCGGCATGGTGGGCGCCGAGGCCGCGGTGCTCACGGTCACCGGTGTCCTCTTCGGCACGGTCGCGGCGCTGGCGGGGATCGTCCCGTTCACCGTGGTCCGCGGCGACGCGGTGCTGCCGGGGCAGACGTTCGGTGTCTGGCTCGCGGTCGTGTCCGTGGCGACGGCGGTGACGGTGGGGACGAGCCTGGCGACGGCCCGGAAGGTACTGCGCACCCCGGCGACGGAGGCGGTGGCGCTGGTGGCGTGACCGCCGGCACGGGAGGAGGGGCGGCTGCCAGAGCGGCCGACCCTCCTCCCGTGCCGTGCCCATGGATCGGGGTACCGGAGTGACAGCGCCCCTGAACAAGCGCTTAGATAGGTGGACCATCCGCTCGGCCTGTACACCGCCACCGCCCAGGAGGCCCCGTTGTTCACTTCCGTCGACGACGTCTCCGCACGCCTCGCCGAGACCGGTTACCTTGCCTCGCCCTCCGTCGCCACCACCGTCTTCCTGGCCGACCGCCTCGGCAAGCCGCTCCTGGTCGAGGGCCCCGCCGGGGTGGGAAAGACCGAGCTCGCCAAGGCCGTCGCCGAGATCGCGGGCGCCGAACTGGTGCGACTGCAGTGCTATGAGGGCGTCGACGAGTCCCGCGCGCTGTACGAGTGGAACCACGCCAAGCAGCTGCTGCGCATCAGCGCGGGCCGCGACGAGAGCTGGGACGAGGCCCGTACCGACATCTTCAGCGAGGAGTTCCTGCTCACCCGCCCGCTGCTGACGGCGATCCGCGGCGACGAGCCCAAGGTCCTGCTGATCGACGAGACCGACAAGGCGGACGTCGAGGTGGAGGGCCTGCTCCTGGAGGTCCTCAGCGACTTCCAGGTGACGGTGCCCGAACTGGGCACGATCACCGCCACCCGCCGCCCCTTCGTCGTCCTCACCTCCAACGCGAGCCGTGAGCTGTCCGAGGCGCTGCGCCGCCGCTGTCTGTTCCTCCACATCGGCTTCCCCGAGGAGGAGCTGGAGCGCCGGATCGTCCGGCTGAAGGTGCCCGGCCTCGACGCGGCGCTGACGGAGTCGGTGGTCCGGGTGGTGGGCGCGCTGCGGGCGATGGACCTGCGGAAGGTGCCGTCGGTCGCGGAGACCATCGACTGGGCCCGCACCCTGCTCGCGCTCGGCGCGAACACGCTCGACGAGACCGTCGTACGGGACACCCTGGGCGTGCTCCTCAAGCATCAGGACGACGTCCTCAAGGCCGCGGCGAAGCTCGATCTGGACGCGCTGTGACCACGCCCGTCGCCGAGCGCCTCACCTCGCTCGTCGCCGCGCTGCGGGCGCACGGCATCCGGGTCGGCACGGGCGAGACCGTGGACGCGGCCCGGGCGATGGAAGCGCTCGGGTTCGGGGACCGGGAGCTGCTGCGCGAGGGTCTGGCCGCGACGCTGCTCCACGGCACCGCCCAACGGCCGGTGTTCGACCCGGTCTTCGACCTCTACTTCCCGCGCCGGGTCGGCGCGCCCGAGGCCGGGACGGCGGACCGTGAGGACCTCCGCGAGCGGCTGGCGGCGGCCCTCGCCGCGAACGACGAGGCGTTGCTTGCCCGGCTCGCGGCCGAGGCCGTCGACGGCTTCGGCGGCTACGGCTCTCCGGGGTCGGACGGCTGGTCGTCGTACCAGACGCTCGACCGGATCCGCCCCCAGACGCTGCTCGCGCGGGTGCGCGCCGACGCTCGGGGGCGCGGCGGTGGTCCGGGGTTCGCGGACCGGCTGCTCGACGACGAGATCCGGCGCCGGATCGAGGCCTTCCGGGGGCTGGTGGCGACGGAAGCGCGGCGGCGGGTCGCCGAGCGACGGGACCGGGACGAGATCGCCCGCCGCGCGGTGGCGCCGACGGCGGACCGGGTCGACTTCCTGTTCGCCGGGAAGTCCCAGCTGGCCGAGTTGCGCAGGACGGTTCAGCCGCTCGCCCGGAAACTGGCCACCCGCCTCGCGGCGCGCCGGCGCCGGGCGGCGCGGGGCAGTATCGATCTGCGGCGCACCCTGCGCGGGTCGCTGTCCACGGGTGGGGTGCCGATGCGGCCGGTGCTGCGCCGGCGTCGTCCGGCCCGGCCCGAACTGGTGCTGCTGTGCGATGTGTCGGGTTCGGTGTCGGGGTTCTCCGACTTCACGATGCTGCTGGTGCAGGCGCTGCACGACCAGTTCAGCAAGGTGCGGGTGTTCGCCTTCGTCAACCGGATCGACGAGGTGACCGGGCTCCTGGAGCACGGCGCGGCCGACGCGGCGGGCCTCGGCGCGCGCATCCAGGCGGAGGCGACCCTCACCGGCTGGCACGGCAGCAGCGACTACGGCGTCGCGCTCGGGGAGTTCGCGGAGCGGCACGGCGAGGCGGTCGGGCCCCGTACGACGGTGTTCGTCCTCGGTGACGCCCGTACGAACATGAGCGACCCGAACCTCGCCGCCGTACGGCAGATCACCGAACGGGCGCGCCGCGTCTACTGGTTGAACCCCGAGCAGCGCGCCCAGTGGGGCACGGGCGATTCGGCGGCACCCGAGTACGCCGAGCTCGTGGAGATGCACGAGTGCCGCAACGTCCGGCAGTTGGGCGCCCTGGTCGGCCGGCTGCTGCCGATCTAGGCAGCAGCCGGCCGCGGGCGGCGGCGCCGTGCCGTCATCCCTCGGCGGGCTTGGCGTACTCGTTGGCCATGGTCCCCGCGAAGTCGTAGACCACGCACTGTTCGTCGCCCACCACCCAGGCGTCGTGGCCGGGCGAGATCACGAAGACGTCGCCGGGTCCCACCTCGGTCTCGCCGCCGCCGTCCATGGTGATGTGCATGCGGCCCTGGACGACATAGCCGTTGTGGTGCACTTCGCAGCTCTTGGTCCCGACGATGGGTCCCACGGACTCGGACCAACGCCATCCGGGTTCGAAGGTCCCCACGGCGAAGTCGAGGCCGCTGAGGTGGACCGCTTCCAGGTGCCCTCGGGGGAAGTCCCGCCGCTCGTCCGGCTTGTCGAGGGTCTTCGTCTCCAGCATGTCGGCTCTCCCTTCACCACACGCCCCACTCCATCGTCCGCCCGTCCACTCGGCGCCGCCATTCGGGTGAGGCCTCAGTTCTCCTCGGGGCCGCAGAGCTCGGCGAAGCGGGCCGCGTCGACGTTCCCGCCGGAGACGATCACGCCGACGCGGCGCGGCAGCCCCTCCACCCGGCCGGCCAGCAGCGCGGCCAGCGGCGTCGCCCCGCTCGGCTCGACCACGATCTTCAGACGCTCGAAGGCGAAGCGCATCGCGTCGCGGATCTCGTCGTCGGTGACCAGCGAGATCCCGTCGACGAGCCGCTGGTTGACGGCGAACGTCAGCTCCCCGGGAATGTCCAGGGCCTGCCCGTCGGCGATGGTGCGGGGCACCGGGATCGCGACCCGCCGACCGGCCTCCAGCGACCTCTTGGTGTCGTCCCCGGCTTCCGGCTCGACGCCGACGATCCGGACGGCGGGGTGGAGCCCCTTCGCCGCGGTGGCACTGCCCGCGATGAGTCCGCCGCCGCCGACGGGGACCAGCAGGGCGTCCAGCTCCCCCGTCTCCTCCAGCAGTTCCAGAGTTGCCGTGCCCTGTCCGGCCATGACGTGCGGGTGGTCGTAGGGCGGGATCAGGGCGAGTCCCCGCTCGGCGGCCAGGGCTTCGGCGATCGCCGCCCGGTCGCCGGTGTAGCGGTCGTACGACACGATCTCGGCGCCGTAGCCGGCGGTGGCGGCCCGCTTGGCGGGCGGGGCGTCCTCGGGCATGACGATCACCGCGGTGCTGCCGAGCTCACGGGCGGCGAGGGCGACCGCCTGGGCGTGGTTCCCGGAGGAGTAGGCGGCGATCCCGCGGGCCAGCTGCTCGGGCGTCAGCCGGGAGGCCGCGTGGTAGGCGCCGCGGAACTTGAAGGCGCCCACCCGCTGGAAGTTCTCGCACTTGAGAAAGACCTCGGCGCCCACGCGCTCGTCGAGGGTGCGCGAGCGCAGCACCGGGGTGCGGTGGGCGACGCCCTTGAGGCGGTCGGCTGCGGAGCGGATGTCGTCGAGGGTGAGGGTGACGGGCGGGGGTGTGCTGGTCACGCGGGTCCTCCAGGGGTGGTGGAAGTCGTGGCGCGGGCCTGGGAGAGATAGCTGTAGGCGGAGGCGCGGGAGATGCCGAGCCGGGCGGCGACCTGCTCGATCGCGCGGCGCACGGCGAAGACGCCGCGCTCGTCGAGGCTGCGGAACAGCGCCAGGCGCCCGGCGCGGTCGAGCGCGCCCCAGGGCTCGTGCCGGTGGGTGTCGAGGATGACGTCGACCACTGAGTCGATGTCGTCGCCGAAGGTGGTCACCGGCAGTTCGGCGGGGGCCGCGCCGAGTCCGGCGAGGGCGCCCAGCAGGGTGTGGGCCTCGCTGACCGCGGTCACGTCGAGGTTGACGCACAGGGCGCCGAACACCGTGCCCGTGGAGTCGCGCAGCACCATCGTGGACGACTTGACGGTTCTGCCCGTCCCCGTGCGCGTGAGGTAGTTCAGCTCGTCCCGCGCCTCGTCGCCGCGGGCCACGATCCGCAGGCCGATCTCGCTCATCGCCCCGCCGACCGCGCGTCCGGTCACCGATCCGGCGAGGGCGACGACGGACGTCTCCGGGTCCCGGTAGTCATGCAGCACCACTTCACACATCGGCCCGAACGTCGCCGCCAGCCCGTCGACGACCGGCGTCAACGCGGCGACGATCGCGTCCCGCTCGGCTTCCAGCGCCCGGTCGGATGTCATGGCGTACTCCGGATCCTCCAGTGCGAGTGAGATCAGGACTCCTAGACTACACATCCAATACTTGGACGTACAGTCCAATCCGTCGCGTCCTTGGCGGAATCGCCACGCCTGTGGCGCGGGATTCGGCCACATCCGCCCGCGGCCCCTTCCCTGTCCGTCTTCCGTCAGCTTCGGGGGCTTCGATGAGCACCACTCCCTGTTCCCCCACACCGAGGAGTGAGATGACCAGCACGGCCGAGGACGTCTCCCTGTTCCCCATGCCGCGCGCGGCCGGCTGTCCGTTCGATCCGCCGCCCGGGATGCTGCGGCTGCACGCCGAGCGGCCGGTGACGCGGGTGCGGCTGTGGGACGGCAGCACGCCCTGGCTGGTGACGCGGTACGAGGACCAGCGGGCGCTGTACGGCGACGAGCGACTCAGCGCCGATCCACGGCAGCCGGGCTTCCCCCACTTCAGCGCGGCCTTCCAGGAGACCTACGCACACATGCCGCCGTCGTTCCTCAACCTGGACGACCCCGAGCACGCCCGCATCCGGCGCATGGTCACCGCCCCCTTCACCATCAAGCGCATCGAAGCGATGCGGCCCGCGGTGCAACGCATGACCGACGAGTTCGTCGACGCGATGCTGGCCGGACCGCAGCCCGTCGACCTGGTGGCGGCCCTCGCGCTGCCGCTGCCGTCCCTGGTCATCTGCGAGCTGCTGGGAGTGCCGTACGACGACCACGAGTTCTTCCAGAGCCGCAGCGAGGTGGGAGTCCGCCGGGACGCGTCGGTCGAGGAGTCCAGGACCGCCTCGACCGAACTGCTCCAGTACCTCGACGCACAGCTCCAGGCGAAGCTCGCCGACCCCGCCGACGACCTGCTCTCCGCCCTGGCCGCCCGGATGCGGGCCGGCGAACTCGCCCGCCACGACGCCGCGATGCTCGGCCTGCTGCTGCTCGGCGCGGGGCACGAGACCACCGCCAACATGATCGCGCTCGGCGTGCTGGCCCTCCTCGAACATCCCGACCAGCTCGCGATCGTCCGGGACACCGACGATCCCAAGGTGCTCGCGGGCGCCGTCGAGGAGATGCTGCGCTATCTCACCGTCGTCCACAACGGCCAGCGCCGCCTCGCCCTCGCGGACATCCAGATCGGTGGGGAGCGGATCCGCGCCGGGGAGGGCGTCATCGTCCCCGGCGCGACGGGCAACTGGCAGGCCGACCGCTTCCCCGACCCGGGCCGCCTCGACGTCCGTCGCGACGCCCGTCGGCACATGGCCTTCGGCTTCGGCATCCACCAGTGCCTGGGCCAGCCGCTGGCCCGCCTGGAACTCCAGGTCGTCTACGGCACCCTC
>JABFXD010000257.1 GCA_013361925.1 Streptomyces sp.
CACAGGGTTTTCACCCGCGCCGCACGTCACCGGGTCGGTTCGTACGTCAACTCCTTGACCCGGCGCAGCGTCAGGGTCGTCTCGACGCTCTGGACGCCCTTCAGGGCGCCGACGCGTTCGCTGAGGTAGCGGTAGAGCTCGCCGCCGTCGCGGGTGACGACGGAGGCGACCAGGTTGGCCTGGCCGGTGGTCGCGGCGGCAAAACCGGACCTCGCGGTGCGCGGCGCTGTCGTACTGCACGTCGAAGTAGAGGGTGCCCGAGGAGCGCTGCCGTTCCACGCGGCGCTTGACGACGGACTCCGACTGGCCGGTGGCGGCCTGGAGTTCGTTGCGGCCGGCGCGTCCGTCGCGGCGCAGCAGGGCGACCAACGCCTCTTCCTCGGCGTCGAGTTGCACGGCGGAGTCGGCCGCCTCGGTTCGCGGCGGACACAGCGCCGCCTCCTCGTCCGCGCTGAGCGCCCCGGCCTTGTTGAGGCCGAACGGGCCGCCGTAGAACATGGTCACCGGCAGATAGGCGACGAACACACCGACGCAGGCCATGACGAGCGTGGCGGCCCGTCGTTCCTGCGGTGCGTGTGCCGTGGTCGTGGCGTTCACGAGGGACTCTTCCTGAGGGCGCGCGGGGGTTGCCGGGCGCGGGGTGGCTGACGGCGACCACCTTGGGTGCCGCTCACGGCGCCCACTAGCCGGCGGCCGTTTGTACCCGGAAATCCGACATCTGATGCCCCTCAGGCACGGATATCCGACGTCATCCCCGGTTCACCGCCAGTCTCCCGCCGACCACGCACGACAAACGGCAACAGCCGGTCCGCCGCTGACGCCGAGTGGCTGCCCCGGACGCTGAACCCCGCGGCCGTCGCCGTCGTAGAAGGGGGCGTGGCAGAGACGACAGCCCTGTGGACCGGATCCTGCGCCGGTCCGCCTGACCCCACCACGAAAGGCCTTCACGCACGTGAGCTCAGCAAGCCGGGCCCGGTTATCCATGCGGATGTCCATGCAGAACTGGCGCATGGCGAAACGCCTGTACGTCGTCCTCCTCATCCCGGTGCTCGTCGCGCTGTCCCTCGGGGCCTTCCGGGTGAAGCGCTCCGTGGACACGCTCCAGGACGCCGAGGACGCCGTACGGGTCGCCCAACTGGTGCAGACGGCCAACAAGTACGCCAGTGACGTCATCGACGAACGGGACGTGTCGGTGGTCCCGCTGCTCCAGGGGAAGCGGTCGGATCCCGCGATCACCAAGGCCCGGACGATCACCGACCAGGACCGCGAGGACTTCGACGCGGCCGTGGCGAACATGCCCCGCTCGGCCCGTCTGCTCCAGCGGGTCGCGGCGGTCCGCACCGGCGAGAAGGCGCTGACGGAGCTCCGCGAGGACGCCTTCACGGACAAGCTCCCCGGCGTCCAGACGGAGGAGAAGTACCACCTGATCCAGCATCCCCTGATGGAGCTCTCGAACGAGCTGGGCTTCGGCAGCAACAACCAGGCCAGCTTCGGGCGCACCCTGTACGCCATGTCGCTGACCCAGGCCGCCGAGTCGCTGACCCGGGCGATCGGCCAGCGCATCCTGGTCGAGGACCGCGACCGGCTCAAGGACGGTGAACTGGCCCTGCAGCTGGCCACGTTCCGGTCCTACGCCTACCTTCAGCAGGTCGCGCTCCAGGAGTTCGCGGGCGCCGGAACCACCGAGGACCTGAAGCGGCTCGACCGGGCCATGGCCTCCGCGCGGGAGAAGGGCCAGTCGCTCACGGCCCGGGCGGCGCAGCAGGCCGAGGACGCCGGGAAGCCGTTCGTCGCCCCGCCGACGCTGGCGGAGATGATCGACGAGATCTCGTCCGGCGCCACCGCCGAGCGACTGGCCGCCGACGGCATCACCGCGGAGTCCTACTTCACCGCCTCGACGCTCGCCTTCGACGCCTACCGCAGCGTCGAGGTGCAGCTGACGGACACCGCGCTCACCAAGGCCGAGGGGATCTCGGACGACGCCCGGCGTGACGCGGTCGTCAACTCCTCGGTCGTCGTCGCCGCCGTCGTGCTGGCCTTCGTGCTGGCCGCCTGGGTCGCGCGCTCGATGACCGGCAGCATGCGTCGGCTGCGCGGCGCCGCCCTGGACATCGCCCAGACGCAACTGCCCGCGCTGGTCGACAAGTTGTCCCAGCCCCGCCCGCATCCGGTGGACACCCGGGTCGCCCCCATCCCCATCGCCACCCGGGACGAGATCGGCGAGGTCGCCCGGGCCTTCGACCAGGTCCATCGCGAGGCCGTCCAACTCGCCGCCGAGCAGGCCCTGTTGCGCGGCAACATCAGCACCATCTTCACCAGCCTCTCGCGCCGGTCCGAGGCGCTGGTGGAGGGCCAGCTGCATCTGCTGACCGACCTGGAGAAGCACGAGGCCGACCCCGACCAGCTGGAGAACCTGTTCCGCCTGGACCACCTGGCGACGCGCATGCGCCGCAACGGCGAGAACCTGCTCGTGCTCGCCGGGGAGGAGCCCCGGCACCGCTGGGACCAGCCGATGCCGCTGATCGACACGGTGCGGGCCGCCGCGTCCGAGGTCGAGCAGTACGAACGGATCCAGCTCTCCGGCATCCCGGAGACCCTGGTCCACGCGCGCGCCGCGAGCGACCTCGTGCATCTGCTGGCCGAACTGCTGGAGAACGCGACCACGTTCTCCTCCCCGCGCAGCCCGGTACGCGTCACCGCCGCCCAGCTCCCGGACGGCCGCGCCATGGTGGAGATCCACGACGAGGGCGTCGGCCTCACCCCGCAGGACTTCGCCGACCTCAACCGCAAACTCGCCGACCCGCCCACCGTGGACGCGGCGATCTCCCAGCGCATGGGGCTCTTCGTGGTCGGCCGCCTCGCCGAACGGCACGGCATCCGCGTCCAGTTGCGCCCCGCACGGGCGGAGTACGGCGCGATCGCGCTGGTCATGCTGCCGTACACCACGTTGGCGGACCGGGGGGCGCCCGCGTACAACACCTTCTGAGGCGCCTGCGACAACGCCGGCCCATTCACGGGGTGGATGCGCCGGATACGGGATTCGGATCGCGGGAGGGATGGCGGTGGGCGGGCCAGGCCGCCCATAGTCGTCGCTACCCGCACCCCGCTGTCCGGACCGGTCGCGGCCGGCCACCACGGCCGGTACGTGTGCGGACGTCCCCCGCATGCCGTGCGCCGTCGGCGCGTCACCCGGCATGCCCGCTCCCGTGCCCCTCCCTCGGAGTCGCCATGCCCGGTTCCCTGCCCCCGTCCCCCACCGTGGCGGACGACGCCGCCGTGTCGCCCGTCGCCGTCTCGGGCCCGGCCCATCTGCTGCGCGTGACGCTGCTCATGGCGGGCAGCTGTCTGCCGATCCTGGGGGCGGTGCTGATCGCCCCGGTGCTGCCGAAGATGCAGGACCACTTCGCGTCGGTGCCCGGCGCGAAGGCGCTGGTGCCGCTGGCGCTGACCGTCCCGGCGCTGGCGCTCGCGCTGCTCGCCCCGTTCGCCGGGGTGATCGTGGACCGGCTGGGCCGCAGACGGCTGCTGATCGTGGCGACCGTCCTGTACGCCGTGTTCGGTACGGCGCCGCTGTGGCTGGAGTCCCTCGGCGCGATCATCGCGAGCCGGGCGCTGGTCGGGGTCGCCGAGGCCGCGATCATGACGTGCTGCACCACGCTGATCGGCGACTACTACAGCGGGCAGCGGCGCGTGAAGTACCTCGCCCTGCAGACCATGTGCGCCTCCGCGTCGGCCACCGTCTTCTTCGTGCTCGGCGGGGCCGCCGGGTCAGCGGGGTGGCGGGTGCCGTTCTGGGTGTACGCGGTGAGCCTGGTGCTGGCGCCCCTGATGGCCTCGGCGCTGCCTTCGACGGGCGGCGAGGCGGTGAGCGTCGTCCAGGACGACCGACGCCCTTTCCCCTGGCGGCAGTTGGGCAGCATCTGCGCGCTCACCTTCTTCGGGGCGATGGTCTTCTACACCGTGCCGGTCGAGATGTCGTACCTGCTCGACGATCTCGGCGTCGAGAACTCCGGTGTGATCGGCCTGGCCACCGCGGTCGCCAGCGCCGCGACGGTGGGCGGGGCGGTGGCCTTCGCGCGGCTGAAGCGTGCCCCCGAGCCCTTGCTGCCCGGGGCGTTGGCGGTGTGCGCGGCCGGCTTCGGGGTGATGTCCGTGGCGGGGAACGCGCCGGTGCTGGTGGTCGGGGCGGTGATCAACTGCGTCGGCACGGGCATGCTGCTGCCGGCCCTGCTGACGAGTGCGATGTCCCGGCTGGGCTTCGAGGACCGGGGGCGCGGGACGGGGCTGTGGATGGCGGCGTTCTTCGGCGGGGAGTTCGTCTGTCCGCTGGTGCTGTTGGGCGGGGAGGCCGTGGTGGGGAGTCTGGCGGGGGCGGTGGGAGTGCTGGGAGTCGCCGCGGGCGGTGTCGCCGTGGGTCTCATGGGTCGTCGTCCGACTGCGGGCCGTCGTGGTTGGTCGCGCGGTTCCCCGCGCTCCTAGGGAGTCGCTGTCAGCGTCTCTGCGACCTCTGCCCTAGCGAGTCCGGAAGTCGCTGTCAGCGCCTCTGCGACCTCTGCCCTAGCGAGTCGCTTTCAGCGTCTCCCCCACCTCCTCGGCCTTGCGCCGCAGCCAGATGTGCGCCGCGTCCTGCGCGTGCACCGGATGCCACCACATCGCCTGGCCCACCGGGACCGCCTCGAAGGGACAGGGCAGGACGCGTACCGCCGCGGAGCGGACCGCCCTGCGGGCCAGGCGTTCCTGGATCATCGCGATCCTGCGGGTGCCCTCGACCATGTGCGGGAGCAGCTGGAAGGTCTGCACGGACACCTCCACCCGCGGGCTGATGCCGAGCATGCTGAGCTGGCGGGCCACCGGGGCGTCATAGGGGCGCTGGTATACGGCCCAGGGCAGCTGAGCGAGGTCGTCGAGGGTGAGTTCCTCGCCGACGTCAGGGTGGTCGTCGGCGATCAGGCACAGCCAACGGTCCTGGTAGAGGTCGACCGCCGGGAAGCCGTCGATGACACCGTGCGGCATCAGCAGGCCGTCGACGGTGCTCAGCACGGCGGCCGTGTTCTCGACCACCGACGGGGCCGGGTGCTGGAAGGTGAGCCGGACGCCGGGCGCCTCCTCGTGCATCGCGCGGGCCAGTGAGGCGCCGAAGACGGCCGCGCCGTAGTCCGAGGCGAGCAGCGTGAACTCGCGGGTCTCGGCCGCCGGGTCGAAGTCGGCCTGACTGGAGAAGAGGCGTTCCAGCAGGTCACAGGCGCTGGCGCTGCGATCGCGCAGGGCGACGCCGAGCGGGGTCAGCTCGTAGGCGTTTCCGGTCCGGGCGAGGAGTTCGTCGTCGAAGTGCCGACGCAGCCGGGACAGCGCGGCGCTCATCGCGGGCTGGCTGAGCCCGACCCGCTCGCCGGCCCGGGTGACGTTGCGCTCCTCCAGCAGGGCGCGCAGGGCGACGACGAGGTTGAGGTCGAGTCGGGACAGGTTCACCGGGCACCACCTGGGACGTTCAGGGCGGTCCATGGAAAGGCTATCCATGGCGTGGATGCGGCTCATCCGCAGGATCTATTTCCGTGATTCGCCGAACGAGGTCAGAGTAGACCGCATCCCAGCAGGAGGAAATCTGATGTCAACGCTCGCGCAACCTGCCGGCCCCTTCGCGCTCGGCACGTTCTCCACCCCGGACGGGGCTCCCTTCCCCGGCCTTCTGGCCCGGGAGCGGGTGCTCGACCTGAGCCGGGCCCTGGCCTGGGCGCCGTCCGACCTGCGGGCCGTGGTGGAGCGGTGGGAGGAAGCCCTGCCCCTGCTGCATCGCCTCGCGGAAGAGGACACCCTCGACCGGCTGCCGCTGGACGGCCTGCGCGTGCACGCCCCGCTGGAGCCGCGGCAGATCTTCCAGTCCGGCGCCAACTACCGGCAGCACGTGATCGACCTGGAGGTCGCCCACCGCTCCCCCGACGACCCGCGCACGGTCGAGGAGGCCCGCGCGGAGATCGCCGCGATCATGGACCGCCGGGCCGCCGAGGACCTGCCGTACGTCTTCATCGGTCTGCCGAGCACGATCGCGGGGCCGTACGACGACGTCGTCCTCCCGGCGTGGGCCGAGCAGCCCGACTGGGAGCTGGAGCTGGCGGCCGTGATCGCCAGGCCCGCCTATCGGGTCCCTGTCGAGGAAGCCCTGGAGTACGTCGCCGGGTACACGATCGCCAACGACCTGACCGACCGGGCGACCGTGTTCCGCCGGGACATGAAGGCCATCGGCACCGACT
Organism: Streptomyces sp.; assembly: GCA_013361925.1. Classification (GTDB taxonomy): domain Bacteria; phylum Actinomycetota; class Actinomycetes; order Streptomycetales; family Streptomycetaceae; genus Streptomyces. The sequence goes on from JABFXD010000257.1 coordinate 6,249, forward strand.
GGCTGCGTTGCAAGAACGCGCCCGGGTTCACGCCGCTGGGCCCCTGGCTGGTGCCGGCGGGGTCGATCGCGGACCCGGGTGATCTGCGGGTGACCCTCAAGCTCAACGGCGACACCATGCAGGACGAGTCCACCAAGGACATGCTCTTCGGCGTCGCCCGGCTGGTGTCGTACATCTCGCAGACCTCCCGACTCCTGCCCGGAGACCTGGTGTTGACCGGCAGCCCGGCCGGAAACGGCATCCACTGGGGGCGGTTGCTGCGCGACGGCGACGTCATGGAGGGCTCGATCACCGGTCTCGGCGTGCAGCGCACCCGCTGTGTCGAGGAGAGCGTGTGAACCGGCACGACCCCGAGGGCGCCATCGCCGAGGCCGCCAAGGAGTTCTCCAACTGGGGGCGTTGGGGTGCGGACGACGTCCTCGGCACCCTCAACTTCCTCGACGAGGCCAAGCGGCGCGAGGGGGCCGCCCTGGTCCGCCGGGGGGTGAGCTTCTCGCTGTCGCAGCGCTTCGACATGAACGGCCCGCAGAAGGGCTGGCGGCGGCGGACCAACCCGGTCCACACCATGCTGGACACCGGCACCGACGCCGCCCTCGGCAACCAGGGCTTCCCGCACGGCATCGGCGGCGCCGACGACGTGATCGCGATGCCGCTCCAGTGCTCGACCCAGTGGGACGGGCTCGGGCACATCTTCGACCACGGCAAGGCCTGGAACGGGCGGGCGGCCGAGCAGGTCGTCACCTCCGACGGCGACCTCGTCACCGGGATCGAGCACATGGCGCCGTACGTCGCCGGCCGCGGCGTCCTGCTGGACGTGGGCCAAGTGTGCGGCACCGACGGCGAGTTGCCCGACTCCTTCGCCGTCACCGAGGAGCACCTCACCGCGACCGCGGAGGCCCACGGGGTGACCGTCGGCCGCGGTGACCTCGTCCTCGTACGGACCGGACAGCTCGCCCGCGTCAAGCGCGACGGCTGGGGCGACTACGCGGGCGGGCCCGCTCCCGGCCTCTCCTTCACCAGCGCCGGCTGGCTGCACCGCACCGAGATCGCCGCGATCGCCACCGACACCTGGGGGTTCGAGGTGCGGCCCAACGAGTTCGACCACGCCTTCCAGCCGCTGCACCAGGTCGCCATCCCCAACATGGGTCTGCTGATCGGCGAGATGTGGGACCTGGACGCGCTCGCGGCGGACTGCGCCGACGACGGTGTGTACGAGTTCTGGCTCACCGCGGCCCCGCTCCCCATCACCGGCGCCGTCGGCTCCCCGGTGAACCCGATCGCCGTCAAGTAGCCCTTCTCGCCTCCCAGTTGAACCAGATCACCGTCAAGCAACCCCTCACGTCCTCCATTTGACCCCGCCGCCCGAAGTCGCGCGGCCCCACCCGGGAGGTATCCCCGACATGGCTGACAGCCTCGCCCCCTCTGTCCTGATCATCGGCGGAGGCACCTCCGGAAACGCCCTGACCGTGCTGCTGCGCCGAGCCGGGATCGACGTCGACCTCGTCGAGGCGAGCCCCGACTGGAAGGCGGCCGCCGGCTCGGGGATCACCCTTCAGGGCAACGCCCTGCGGGTGCTGCGCGAGGTCGGTGTCCTCGACACCATCGTGAAGGAGGGCTACAAGGCCGAGGGCGTCGCCATCCTCACCCCCGACGGAACCGTGCTGGCGGCCCACGAGGAGCTGCGCACCGGCGGCGACGACCTGCCCGCCCACATCGGCATGCAGCGCCCCCGGCTGCAACAGCTCCTGATCGACGAGGCCAGCGCCTCGGGCGCCGACATCCGCCTCGGCACCACGGCCACCGCCTTCCAGCAGGACGACAAGGGCGTGGACGTGACCTTCTCGGACGGCACGAGCCGCCGCTACGACCTCGTCGTCGGCGCCGACGGCCTCGGCTCCGCCACCCGCCGGATGATCGGCGTC
>JABFXD010000244.1 GCA_013361925.1 Streptomyces sp.
GTCGTAGCCCTCGTCCCGCAGCGTCCGGAAGACGTCCGTCAGGTACGCGGCCGCCTCGGGGTGGGTCGTGTCCAGGACGCGCAGGTCGTGGCCCCAGTTGCGACCGGCGTGCGCGAAGCCGCCCGCGGTGTCCCGGACCAGCCAGTCGGGGTGCTCGGTGGCCAGGTCGCTCGCCGGGTCGACCAGGAAGGGTGCCGTCCAGATGCCGGCGCGGCGGCCCCGGGCGCGGATCGCGTCGGCGATGCCCCGGCGGGAGCGGAAGCGGCCGGAGAGGGTGAGCCAGTCACCGAGGGCCTTCTGGTAGCCGTCGTCGATCTGGACGACGTCGATGGGCAGGTCGAGGGTGTCCATCGCGCGCAGGTTCTCGTGGATGTCGTCCTCGGTGACCTGGGTGAAGTACTCGTACCAGGAGCACCAGACGGTGGGCGCCGGACGCGGCGGGCGCACGCCGAGGGACGCGGCCCACTCCCCCAGCACCGTCTGGATGTCGGCCCCCGTCCACTCCTTCACCGGGCCGTCGGCGCTCACCTCCGCGACGGTCCCGGCCAGGACGAGCCTGATGGACGGGACCTCGCGGACCGGGTCCGGGGCCGCCCAGAGGCGGACCGGGGAGCCGTCGCCCGGGTCGAGGGCCAGCAACCCCTCCCCCTGGAAGGCTCCTGCGGGGACGGTGACGCCGGGCCGGTAGCAGACCGTCGCCCAGTTGTCGTTCGTCGGGCGGTACGGCCTGTCGTCGAGGGCGTAGGCGCCGCTGGGGCTCCAGGACTGCCAACCCTCCTCGTGGACACGGGCGTTGGCCGGATCCACAGGGACGGAGGTGACCGGGGTGAAGGGGAGGGACACGGTGGTTCTCTTTCACGTACGAGGGTTTCAGCCCTTGTTGGCGCCCAGTGTCAGGCCGCTGACGAACTGGCGTTGCAGGGTGAAGTAGACGATGAGGGTGGGGATGGCGGTGAGGAGGGCGCCGGCGGCGACGAGGTTGGGGTCGGTGAAGTACTGGCCGGAGAGGTTGTTCAGGGCCGAGGTGATGGGCATGTTCTCGCCGGTGGAGATGAGGACGATGGCCCAGAAGAAGTCGTTGTAGATCCAGATGGAGAGGAGGGTGGCGAGGGCGGCCATGGCCGGTTTGCACAGGGGCAGGGTGATCTGCCAGTACAGGCGCCACACCGATGCCCCGTCGACCAGGGCTGCCTCGGTCAGTTCGTGCGGCAGGGAGCGCATGTAGTTGCTGAGTACGAAGGCGCAGAAGCCGGACTGGAAGGCGATGTGGATGAGGACCAGGCCGAGGGCGGAGTCGTAGAGCTTGCCGCTCATGGTGATGCCGGGCAGGTCGATCAGGAGGTAGAGCCGGTAGAGCGGGGTGATGATCACCTGCTGGGGGAGCAGGTTGCCTGCGGTGAAGACCAGCAGCAGGGCGAGGTTGAGGCGGAAGTCGAAGCGGCTGACGTAGAAGGCGACCATCGACGACAGCAGCAGCGTCAGCAGCACGGCCGGGATGGCGATGAGCAGGGTGTTGCCGAAGTAGTGGAGCATGTCGGACTGCTGGAAGGCGTGGGTGAAGTTGTCCAGGCTCAGCTTGTCGGGCCAGGACACGTACCCCTTCTCACTGGTCTCGCTGTAGGGGCGCAGGGCCGCGAACAGCGCCCACAGCAGGGGGGCGAGCCAGGCCAGTGAGGTGACGATGAGGAAGGTGTGCAGCAGGATGCGGGCCGGGCGGACCGGCTTCCCGCGCAGGGCGAGGGTGCTCATGCGCGCCGCTCCTTACGGAAGGTCGTGATCAGGTAGGGGACGATCACGGCGAGGGAGATCACCAGCAGGACGACGGCGATGGCGGAGCCGTATCCGATGCGGCTGGACTCGCCGATGATGTTGTTGGTGACCAGGATGGAGAGCAGTTCGGTGCCCTGGGCGCCCTTGTTGAAGACGAAGACGAGGTCGAAGGCGCGCAGCGATTCGATGATGGTGACGACCAGGACGACGGTGTTGGTGGGGCGCAGGGTGGGGAAGATGACGTTCTTGAAGGTCTGCCACTCACCGGCGCCGTCGAGTGCGGAGGCCTCGCGCAGGGCGGGGTCGACGCTTTTGAGGCCGGCGAGGTAGAGGATCATCATGTAGCCGGCGTGGCGCCAGGAGGCGGCGACGAGGATGGCCCAGAGGTTGAGGTCGGGGTCGCCGATCCAGTCGATGTAGTGGCCGGGGGTGTTGGCGCCGATCACGCTGTTGATCAGGCCGGTGTCGGGGTTGTAGATGAGCTGCCAGACGAACCCGATGACGGCCATCGACATGACGACGGGCAGGAAGAACGCGGTCTGGTAGACGCGGCTGAAGCGGATCTTCTTGTCCAGCTGCACGGCCAGGAACAGGCCGAACGGCGTGGGCAGCAGGATCAGCACCACGAACCAGATCACGTTGTGCTGGACGGCCGGCCAGAACTGCGGGTTGGTGGTGAACAGTTCACGGAAGTTGTCCAGGCCGACCCACTTGATCGAGTCGAACCCGATGCCGTCCCAGGTCGTGAACGCCAAAGCGATCGACGCCAGAGCCGTCAGCCACACCAGGGCGACATGCAGGAGGGTCGGCACGCCCGCCATCAGACCGAGGGTGATCCGGTCGCGGCGGGTGAGGAGGCGGCGGTGGCCCGTCGGCCTCTTGCGCGGGGCAACGCCCGAAGGCGACGCGAGGGGCGTCGCCTTGGGGGTCTCGGTGGTCTCGGTGCCGGTCGTCATGAGGAGGCGAAGATCGTCTTCTTCTGGCGCTCGACCGAGGACAGGATGCCGTCGATGCCCTTGGGGTCCCGGATGAACTTCTGGAGCGCGGGCTGCATCACCGTCGAGGTGAAGTCGGGGCGGCTGTCGCGGTCCATGAACTGGGTGAGGCTCTTGGCGCCGGAGATCATGTCGTACGCCTTCTTCTGGAGGGCCGTGTACGAGGAGGTGTCCGCGGTGCCGGCGGCGGCGACGACGCTGGAGTCGGCCTTGAGGTAGATGGCCTCGGCCTCCGGGGTGCCGAGGAACTCCAGGAGCTTGACGGCACCCGCGTGGTTCTTGGGGCTCTTGCTCATCATGAAGCCGTCGGTCGGCGCCTCGACGGTGTCCTGCCCGAACTCGGGGCTGATCTCCGGGAAGGCGAAGAAGTCGAGGTCGTCCGCGATGGTCTTGTCGGTGGCCTGCTGGCCCACGAAGGAGCCCAGCAGATACATGCCGGCCTTGCCGGAGAGCATGCTCTGGGCGGCGTCCTGCCAGGTGCGGCCGACGGCGCCGTCCTGGTGGTAGGGGAGGATCTCGGCCCACAGGTCGAAGGCCTTGCGGACCTTGGCGTCGGTCCAGGAGGCCTTTCCGGCCATCAGGTCGACATGGAAGTCGTAGCCGTTGGTACGGAAGTTGAGCTGGTCGAAGGTGCCGAGGGCGGGCCAGGCGTCCTTGTCGCCGAAGGCGATCGGGACCAGGCCGTCCTTCTTCATCCGCTTGCACAGGGCGACGAAGTCGTCCCACTTGGTGGGGACCGTGTAGCCGTGCTTCTGGAAGACGCTCTTGCGGTAGAAGACCGCCCACGGGTACGTGTCCAGCGGGACGAAGTAGTACTTGCCGTCCGCGCCCTTGCTGAGCTTCTTCATCGCGTCGGGGAAGTTGTCCCCGATCTTCGCCCACACGTCGTCGAGCGGGGTGGCGAGGCCCTTGGCCGCGAAGAACTGCATGCGGTACCCGGCGAACCAGTTGAACACGTCGTCCGGCGTGCCCTGGAGGTAGGCGTTGATCTGCTCCTGGAAGGTGTTGTGGTCCTTGGTGTTCACGTCGACCGTGATCCCGGACTGCTTCTTGAAGGCCGCGTAGATCTCGGCGTACGCCTTCTTCGGCACCGCGTCGGAGCCGTTGGAGCCGAGGCTGACGGTCTTCGGATCGGCGGCCGTGCCGCTGCCGCCGCAGGCGCTGAGCAGGGGGATGCCGGCGCCGAGTACGGCGGCGCCGCCTATGCCGCGCAGCAGGGTGCGGCGGCTGGGCGAGGGGAGGTGGAGGTCGGACATGAACGGCTCCTGTGGGCAGGGTTCGGCCAGGCAGGGCGAAGGGGAATGCTGAAGTCCGTCGTAAACGACCAGAAATCAACTTGACCGAACACGGTTGCGTAATGACAGCCGTATGTCCTGTCATGCGTCAAGAGCGGAATGGCACCTTTGTGGAAACGTGACCGACACCTACAAGATCGGGCCGAAGGCCCGAATGGCCTTCGACCCGTCGAACAGGCGCTCCGGGCCCGCTACCTGATCTCGACCGAGTCCGTCTCGCTGACCTGGTCGGTCTCGGAGATCCGCACGGTGGTCCGCATGGTCCAGGTGCCGGCGAGGGGCAGGCTGAAGTCGTTCGTGCCCCAGTAGCCGCCCCGGTCGCTGAGCCGGGCGTCGAGGGGGCCGATGTCCTGGGACGGGAGCGTGAAGGTCAGCCGCAGCTCGGGGACGGTCGCGAAGCCGCCGTCGGCGCCGAACACCACGGCCTGGATCTGGTTCTGGCCGACCTGCCCCGGGTCGAGGGTGATCTGCACGGTCCCGCGCCCGGCGGCGCCCATGTCGAAGGGCACGTTCGTGACCGAGGCGACGGGCAGCCCGCCGGCCGGGGCCGTGGCACTCGCCTCCTCCGCCGCCCGCCCGGGCAGCGTGCCGGTCAGCACGGTCGTCAGCATCAGCACGACGACCCCCACGGTGACCTCGACGGCCACCGACCGCCGCAGCCCCCGCCGGTAGCCGCCGTCATCGGGGGCCTGCGCGGTCTTCTCCGGCGCGGGCAGCGCGGGCCCGCCCACCGCCACCGGCACCCGCTCCTGTACGACGCTCTCGGCGTCCACCGTCACCAGCCGCGCCGCCCACTGCCGCGACAGCCCGGCCGCCCCGAGCAGCACGACCACCGCCGTGAGCTTGAAGAGCAGCAGACGGCCGTACGACGTCCCGGTCAGCGCCGCCCAGGAGCCGAGGCCGCGCCAGGACTGGTACACGCCGGTCACGACCAGGACGGTCACACAGGCGAAGGCGAGCCGGGAGAAGCGGGCGACCGTGGCGGCCTCGACCACCGACGCCCGGTACAGGGTGGTGACCAGGGCGGTGAGGCCGCCCAGCCAGGCCGCCATCGCGAGGACGTGCAGCACGGAGGAGGCCATCGCCACCGGCACCTGGATACCGGCCGAGGCGTGCTCACCGGCGGCCCAGGTCAGGGCCAGGGCGACAGCGAGGGCACCGCCGACGATCCGGGTGCCCTTGGCGCTCCACGCCCTGCGCACCCAGCGCAGATACAGCGCCGTCAGCGCGAGCAGCGCCAGCCGGGCCAGCAGCACCTGGCCGGGGCGGGTCGTCAGGGTCCGGCCGAAGCCGTCGAGGGTCGGGGCCGTCCCGGTCTCGTAGGCCGACCTGAGCAGCAGCAGGGCGACGGTCGAGCCGGTGAGCGTCCACCAGCCCGCCCACAGCAGCCGGGGCAGCACGGTCGCGTCGGCCGGGCGGCAGCCGGCGAGGAACACCGCCGTGCCGATGAGCAGGGCGGCGGCGAGATAGGCCAGGTAGCGGGCGATGTTGTAGAGGGCGGCGGTCGTCGGGTTCTCGACCGGGCCGGGGTCCACGGACGCCGTGGTGGCCGAGGGCTTGCCGATCGAGAAGGTGAACGCGCCCGACACCGGGTGGCTGTCCGCCGAGACCACCCGCCAGGCCACGGTGAAGGTGCCCTCGCCGAGCCCCTTGGCCGGCAGGGTCACCCGGGCCGTGTCGGAACGGCCCGGCACATGCTCGGCCTCGCCGGTGCGGACCCGCTGGTTCTTCGGGTCCAGGACGCGGAAGGAGTCGTCGAGCAGACCGACGGACTCGGTGAAGGTCAGGGTGAGCTGACGGGGGGCCGACTTGAGGACGGCTCCGTCCTCGGGGTCGGTGGCGCGGAGGGCGGCGTGGGCGGACGCGGGGCCCGCGCCGCCGAAGAGGAGCAGGACCAGCACGGTGCCCAGCAGCACCAGCCCCTGAAACCGCCGCCGACCTCGGCCACCGCCACGCTCCACGTCCGCACTCCGTCCCGCCGCTCGGGACATGTACGTACGCGGGCGGCGGAACACTCACCAGGTCGGCCGCGCCGACACTCCTCCGTCGACGACCAGGTCCTGTCCGGTGATCCAGGAGGCGAGCGGGGAGGCGAGGAAGGCGCAGGCGTCACCGACGTCCTCGGGCCGGCCCAGCCGTCCCAGGGGCGCCTTGTCCAGCCACCGTGCCACTCCCTCCGGCCAGTCGCCGGCGAGCCCCTCCCGGTCGATCAGGCCCGGCGAGACGCTGTTGACGCGGATGCCGCGAGGCCCGTACTCCAGGGCCGCCGACCGGGCGTGCATGACGACGGCGGCCTTGGCGGCGGAGTAGTGGGCGTGCCCGGCGGCGGGACGGTGTGCCTCGACGGAGGCGATGTGGGTGACGGACCCGCCCTCGCCCATGACCTCGACCGCGGCCTGCGTGCAGGCGAACACGCTGGACAGATTGGCGTCCACGACCTCCCGCCACTCGTCCGCGCCCATCCCGGCCAGCGCCCGGACGGGCTGCACACCGGCGTTGTTGACCAGCGCGTCAAGGCGCCCGCCGCCCCACTCGGCGGCGTCGCGCACCAGCCGGTGGCACGCGTCCTCGTCCCGCAGGTCGGCCCGCAGCACGACGGCCCGGGCGCCCGACTCCCGTACCCGCTCCGCCACTTCCTCCGCCGCCGCCACCGACGTACGGCAGTGGACCGCGACGGCCGCCGCGCCCCGTTCGGCGAACCGCAGGGCGATGCCGCGGCCGATGCCGCCGCCCGCGCCGGTGACCAGGGCGACCTGTCCTTCGAGGAGTCTCATGGACGGCACAGTCGCGCGATCCGGGCGGCCTCGGCGGGATAACGCGCCACGAGGTCCGTCAAGTCCCCGTGCTCATACCCCTCGTAGGTGAACCCCGGCGCCATCGTGCACCCGAAGAACGTCCAGGCGCCGAGGGTGCGGCCGCCCATCCAGGTGCCGGCGGGGATGGTCAGCTGGACGTGCTGACCGGCGAGGACGTCCGGGCCCAGGACCGCAGTGCGGGAGGTGCCGTCCGGGGCGAGGAGGAGGAGTTCCAGCGGGTCGCCGAGGTAGTGGTGCCAGATCTCGTCGGCGGGCAGGCGGTGCAGGGCGGAGTAGTCGGCCGCGGTGAGGAGGGCGACTATGGCGGTGCCCTCGGGGCGGCCGTCGGCCCGCTCGGGGCCCTCCCACGTACGGCGGAACAGACCCCCTTCGCGCGGGATCGGTTCCAGTCCGTAGTGGGCGACGAGGTCATCCGGGGTCACCCGGGGAAGGCTACCTCCCGGCGCAGGAAGGCGAGTTGGGCGTGCTTCTCGGGCAGGTACACGTCCGGGATGTCGATCTCCGGCAGCACCACCCGCTCCCCGGCCACGAACCCCTGGCGCAGGAAGCGGGCGATCGCCTTCTCGTTGCGCACGTCGGGATCGACGACGACCCGCCGCCGGTCGAGGCCGACCAGGACGTACGAGGCGACGGCGCCGAGCAGCGCGGAGGACCAGCCCGCCCGAGCGCCGTCGGTTCCGGCGGGCGCGAGGAGCAGATGGACGCCGATGTCGCCGGGCTCCACGGCGTAGCACTCGCTGACCCGGTCGGCCTCGGGCTCGTAGGTCTGGAGCAGCCCGACCGGCTCGCCGTCCTTCTCCAGGAGGTAGGCGTGATGGGTGTCGAGGGTGTCCATGTGGGCGTAGATCTCGGCGACCTGGTCCTCGGTGAGACCGTTCATGCCCCAGAAGGCGGCGCGTTCCTCGCTGACCCAGCCGTGCACCAGCCCGGCGTCGGCCTTGGCGTCGAGCACCCGGACACGGACGGTGCCGAAGTCGTCGACGTCCTGCGTGTGGACGTGGAGGTCAGACATCGCTCTCCTTGCTGAGCTGTTCGAAGTCGGTGACGACCGGGACGAGGTCGCCGCCGAGCCACAGGGGCAGTTGATCACGGTGGTGGGGTGAGCCGGGCACCCCGGAGGCGCCGAACGGCACCACCCAGCGGCTGTCCTCACGCCGGGCGAGGTCCCACACGTAACGGGCGGCGGGCCCGCGCGCGGCCAGGTCGGTCAGCCCGGGGACGGCCGAGGTGCAGAGGACGCAGTCGTGGTCGCCGGAGAGCCCGGGTTCGTCGTACG
>JABFXD010000351.1 GCA_013361925.1 Streptomyces sp.
GGACTCGGCGCAGTACACCAGCGGTCCGCGCTGGACGGCGGCCGTGCCGCGCACCGCGTCGACGCGTGGGTCGGGCGCCAACCAGTGCGCCTGGACCGGGAGTTCGAGGAGGATCTCGTCGCCGGGGCGGAAGACACGGGTGATCTCCGCCGTGCCCGGCCCTACGGTTCTGCGGGTGGCGTCCGGGGCGGTCAGCCAGGTCTGCGCGCCCTCCGCCCACGCGGGGACGCGCAGGGACAGGGTCCACGGGTGGGCCGGGGCGCGGTCGACGCGGATGGTCACCCGGCCGTCGTACGGGTAGTCGGTGCCGATCCGCAGCGCGATGCCACCCGTGGTGATCTCCGCGTCGGCGTACTGGTGCAGTTGGATGCCCGAGTCGTCCGTCGTCGCCAGATACGCGGGCAGCACCGCCAGCGTTCGGGCCACGTTGGTCGGGCAGCAGGAGACCGCGAACCAGGGGGCGCGCAGGCTCGATTCGGCGCGCGGGCTGTCCGCGTCCGGTGCGGGCACGGTGCCGCGGCGGCGTCGGTGGAGGGTGTTGGCGTAGAAGAAGGACCGGCCGTCCTCGGCCGGGGAGGCGGCCATCACGTTGAAGAGGGTGCGTTCGGCGAGGTCGGCGAAGCGGGGCTCGCCGGTGGCGAGGAGCAGGCGCCAGCTGAGCATCACGGAGGCCACGCCGGCGCAGGTCTCCGAGTAGGCGCGGTCGGGTGGGAGGACGAAGTCGTCGCCGAAGGACTCGTCGCGGTGGTGCGAGCCCATGCCGCCGGTGAGGTAGGTGCGGCGGGCGACGGTGGTCTCCCATTGGCGTACGACCGCCGCGAGCAGCTCCTCGTCACCGGTCTCCACGGCCACGTCCACGGCTCCGGAGGCGAGGTAGAGGGCGCGTACGGCATGGCCGCGCAGGACCGTGGCGTCCCGTACGGGGAGGTCGTCCTGGTAGTAGGCGCGGCCGAACTCGCCGTCGGCGAGGGTGCCTCGGCCGCGGCGGGCGATGAACAGGGCCGCCTGGTCGAGGTAGCGCTGCTCCCCCGTGAGGCGGGCGAGTTCGACCAGGGCCGTCTCGATCACCGGGTGGCCGCAGACGCTCTCGATGCCGCCCTCGCCGAACTTCGCGCACACATGGTCGGCGGCCCGGCGGGCGGTCTTCGCCAGTTCGGCCTCGCCGCGGGCCCGCGCCTGGGCCACGCCCGCCTGGATCAAGTGGCCGTAGCAGTACAGCTCGTGGCCCCATTCGAGGTCGCTGTAGCGGGGCTGCTGGCCGGGGCGGCCGTAGGCGGTGTTGAGATAGCCGTCGGGTTCCTGGGCGGCGGCGATGGCCTCTTCGAGGGCCGGGTCGGCGGGGTGGGCTCGTTCCCAGGCGATGGCTTCGAGGAGCTTGTAGACGTCGGAGTCGGCGAACTCCCGCCCCCGGCGGTCGCGTTGGATGCGGCCCTCGACGGCGGCCTTGAAGTTGCCGGTCCAGCCGGCGCGTTCCTCCCAGTCACGACAGTGGTCGAGGGTGGCGGTGGCGTTCACATGGCGGCGCCGGGCCCAGAAGCCGCCGGTGATCCTGACCTCGTCGAGGCCGAGGGGCCGCAGCCGCCCGCGGGTCGGCGCCACCGGCAGTACCGATGACCCCGTGGTGTTCTCCGTCACTCCATCATCCCTTCAGCGCACCGGACATGAAGCCTCGTACGTAGTGCCGTTGCAGGAGCAGGAACACGAGGAGGCAGGGCACGGCGAGGACCACCACGCCCGCCTCGGTGGCCCCGTAGTCGACCGCGCCCATGCTCTGCTGGCGCAGGTTCGCGACGGCGAGCGGCAGGGGCGCCTTCTCGCTGTCGGAGATGAGGATCAGGGGCGCGATGAAGTCGTTCCACGCGGCGAGGAACGCGAACAGGCCGACGGTGATCAGCCCGGGCCGTACCGCCGGGAGCAGCACCCGGCGCAGCGCGCCCGCCGTGCCGCAGCCGTCGACGAGCGCCGACTCCTCCAGTTCGCGGGGGACCGCCTCGAAGGAGATCCGCATCATGAAGGTGGCGAAGGGGAGTTGGAACATGGCGAGGACCAGGCTCAGCCCGATCAGTGAGTTCTGGAGGTGGAGCCGGCCGAGGAGTACGTAGAGCGGGATGAGGAGGGTGGCGTAGGGGACCATGAGGATGGCCAGTGTCAGCAGGAACAGGGCGTTCCTGCCCGGGAACCGGAAGCGGGCGAAGGCGTAGCCGCCGAGCAGGGAGACGCCGAGGGTCAGGGCGACGGTGAGGCCCGAGACGACGGTGCTGTTGAGGAGGTACTGCCCGAGGCCGGCGTCGTAGTCCCGCAGGGTGCGGTAGTTGCCGAGGCCGTAGCCGGAGTCCTGTGCGGTGCCGGGCTGTTCGCTGACCGATGCCCAGGTGTTCCACAGCAGGGGGAACAGGAAGATGACGGCCAGACCTCCGGCGACGACGTAATAGGGGGTGCGGCCGAGCGTGGGGCGCATCGTGGAGTCCCTCCTCATGTCCCGTTTCATGTCCCGCCTCATGTCCGTCCTCATGACTCGTCGGCGCGGTGCAGACCGCGGAACTGGGCGGCGTTGAGCAGCAGGAGTGCCGCGAGGACGAGGATCGACAGGGCCGCCGCGGTACCGAGGTTCAGCCGCTGGAATGCCTCGCGATAGATCAACTGCACGATGGTGACGGTGCTGTTGTCCGGTCCACCCTTGGTGAGGACGAAGAACTGGTCGAAGGCGAGCAGCGATCCGGTCACGCACAGCAGCAACGACAGCGCGAGGGAGGGGCGGAGGAGCGGCAGCGTGATGCCGCGGAAGATCTGGCCCCGGCTCGCTCCGTCCATGCGCGCCGCCTCGTACAGCTCGTGCGGGATGCGTTGCAGGCCGACCAGCAGGATCAGCATGTAGAAGCCGGCGAACTTCCAGACGACCAGGAACACCGTGGACAGCAGCGCGGAGGTCGGTGTGCCGAGGAAGGACACAGGGTCATCGATCAGGCCCAGCTTTTCCAGGGTGCGGCTGACGGGGCCGGTGGTCGGGCTGTAGAGGCCCCAGAAGAGCAGGGACGCGGAGGCGAGACCGAGGGCGCCGGGCAGGAAGTAGACGGTGCGGAAGAACCCGGCGCCGGGGCGGGACTCCTGGACCAGCAGGGCGAGCAGGAGGGCGAGTCCGAGGAGTACGACGGTGACGAGCGCGGTGTAGAGGAGTGTGAAGCGGACGGCGGGCCAGAACAGGGTGCTGTCGGTGACGTCCGTGAAGTTCTCGGGGGCGTTGCCGCCCTGGTCGCCCGCTATCAACGGCCAGTCGTTCAGGGACATCCGGCCGACCAGGAGCAGGGGCAGGACGAAGAAGACGGCGACGTGGACGGCGGTCGGGGCGGCGTATCCGATCCCCTGGAGCGTGCGGGAGCGCCACAGGGGTCGGGTCGTACGGGATCGGCGGGCCGGGCGCTCTTCGGGCCCGGCCCGGTGGTCGGCGGCCGTGCGGTCGGGCGCCTTCACCTGCATGGCTCTCCTGTCGGTCGGCAGGACGTCCGCTCTGCTCAGTCGGCCAGTGAGGCGCTGACCGCCTCGTTGTCCTTCTGCACGTCGGCCCCGTCGCCGAAGACGGCGTCGCGCATCAGCGTCAGCCAGGGCCCGTTGGGGTCGTTGAAGGTCTGGCCGAACTTCAGGGCGTACGGCGTGTGCCCGTCGGCGACGAGCTCGTTGATGGTGACCAGGCGGGGGTCGGCGGCGGAGTACTTGTTGGAGGCCAGGTCGGTGCGCGCCACCACGTCCTTGTGTGCGGCGACCACGTCGACCTGTGCCTTGTCGCCGACGGACCAGGCGAGGAAGTTCCAGGCCTGGTCGGCCTTCTTGCTGGTGGCGGCGATGCCGATGGAGTCCCCGCCGACGAAGGTGGCCTTGCCGCCGTCGGGTCCGGGGATCGGCGCCACGCCGAGGTCGAGGCCCTTGGGCATCAGACCGAGGGTGGTGGACGGCATGGGCATCACGCCGACCTTGCCCTTGGGGAAGACGCCGGTCCAGGTCGCGCCGGTCTCGTCGCGGGCGCCGGGGGCGACGATGTCGTCCTTGACCCAACCGCGATAGGTGTCGTACACCTTCTGCGCCGTGGGCGAGTCGAGGGTCGCGGCGGTGCCGTCCTTGTCGAGGACGTCCTGTCCGGCGGCCCAGATGGACGGCCACCAGGTGAAGACACCGCAGCCGCCGCAGTTGCCGCCGAAGAAGGTGCCGTCGACTCCGCCGCCCAGCGCGTCCACGGCCCGTGCCTGCTCGTCCCATTCGGCGAGGGTGGTGGGCGGCTTCTCGGGGTCGAGCTTCGCCTTGCGGTAGAGGTCCTTGTTGTAGAACAGCACCGACAGATCGAGGGTGTGCGGAACGACGTACTTCTTGCCCTCGTACGTCCCGGCCCTGATGTGCGACTGGGCGAGGCTGTCGGCGAAGGGCAGCTTGTCGATGCGGTCCGTGAGGTCGGCGAAGAGGCCGCTGGAGGTGTAGTTCGGCACGAACACGACGTCCGAGGCGAAGAGGTCGGGCAGGTCGCGGGAGCCGGCCGCGGCACCCACCTTGGCCTGGTAGTCGTCGGTGGGGACGACGGTGAGTTCGATCTTGTTCTTGTGGCTGTCGTTGTACGCCTCGACCAGCGCCTCGCTCTGCGGACGGGTGGCCGCGCGGGTCCACATCGTGAGGGTGGCGCCGTCGTCGACGCCGTTCACGTGCGTGGCGGATCCGCCGCCCGCATCGCCGTCGTCCTTGCCGTCGTCCCCTGAGCCGCAGGCGGTGACCAGCCCCGCCACGGTCAGTAAGGCGGCGGCCGTGGTGACGAGGCGGCGGACGGGGCCGCGCGATCCAGTCGGGCTCCCCATGACGATCTCCCTCCGTGAACGCGCACCGGGAAGAAACGAGCCGAAAAGGCTTTCGTCAAGCTAGAACCGAGGTGCATACCCGTCAATCCCTTGTGCACGAGAAGAGTTTCGGGTCCCCTCAATTCCCTGTGCAGGAGAAGAGTTTCGGGTGTGGACCGAAACATCTCGCGTACGGTTTAGGGACGCGACGTGAGACAGGAGACCTCCTCATGACACCTGCGCCCGGCCCGGCCCGCTCGCACACCGCCACGCTCTCCGACGTCGCCCGGCTGGCAGGCGTGTCCGTCGCCACCGCGTCCAAGGCCCTCAACGGCCGCAGCCAGGTGCGCGCCGAGACCAGGCAGCGGGTGATCGAGGCGGCCGAGCGGCTGTCGTTCCGGCCCAACCAGCTGGCCCGGGGCCTGCTCGCGGGCCGCACCGGCACGGTCGGGCTGCTCACCAGCGACCTGGAGGGCCGGTTCAGCATCCCGATACTGATGGGCGCCGAGGACGCGTTCGGCGCGGGCGAGGTGGCGGTGTTCCTGTGCGACGCCCGGGGTGACGCGATCCGTGAACAGCACCATGTGCGGGCCCTGTTGGGGCGTCGGGTCGACGGTCTGATCGTGGTGGGCAGCCGGACCGACCCGCGTCCGTCCCTGGGCCGCGGCCTGCCCGTACCGGTGGTGTACGCCTATGCGCCCTCGGACGATCCGGAGGATCTGTCGATCGTGCCGGACAACGTGGACGCCGGGCGGATCGCGGTGCAGCATCTGCTGGCCTGCGGTCGGACGCGGATCGCGCACATCACCGGCGACCCGGGGTACGCGGCGGCGCACGACCGGGTCGCCGGAGCGCGGGCGGCCCTCGCCGACGCGGGGTTCTCGCTGGTCGGCGAACCCCGATTCGGGTCCTGGTCGGAGGGGTGGGGGCGGGCCGCGGTCGCGCTGCTGCTCGACCAGCACCCGGACGTCGACGCCGTGCTGTGCGGCAACGACCAGATCGCCCGGGGCGTGGTGGACGTGCTGCGCGAGCGGGGACAGCGGGTGCCGGAGGACGTGGCGGTGATGGGCTTCGACAACTGGCAGGTGATGACGTCCGGTTGCCGTCCGCTGCTGACCAGCGTGGACATGAACCTGGAGCAGGTGGGACGGGCCGCGGCCCAGGCGCTGTTCGGCGCGATCGCCGGCTCACCGCGTCCGGGGGTCGAGGCGCTGCCCTGCCGGGTGGCGATCCGTGGGTCCACGGCCCACCTGTCCTGAATCCCGGGCGCGCCAACTCTCCTTCCCTCCACCTCCCTTGACACTCCCTCAGCTCGCTCCTACGTTGCGAAAACCTTTTAGGTTCGTTTCAGAGCCGTCGTTTCAGCAAAGGGGAGCCCGATGCGAAGACGAACAGAGTCCGGCTTACAGCGCCTGCCAGTCGTCCTGGCACTCCTGATCGGTTCCGTCCTGACCGCGACGCCCGCGGCCCAGGCCGCGCAGACCATCGGCTTCCCCACCTTCACCGGCCCGGCGATCCCCGCGCCGCCGGTCGCCCAGACGCCGGGCGACATGATGCGCGCCGTCTACGACGCCGAGAGCTCGGGCACCGACTTCTGGATGGACCGTCTGCTCGCCCGCACCGGCAACGACCCGGCCGGACCCTGGCTGATGAGCCGTGGGCGGACGCTGTTCATGAAGACGCACGATCCGGCGGTGCTGGGCTTCGGCGGCCATGTCGCCTACTGGGAGAGCGTCAACGACAACAACGCCTACACGGTGGCGATCACCCCGGGCACCTTCACCGAGCAGGTCGCCCAGCGGCGGCAGACACCCAGCCACTGGAAGAGCGTCCACACCAGCGGGAACATCTCGGTCGAGCAGACCAAGTTCATCACCGACGACAACGTCGCCGTCACCAACCTGGCGATCAAGAACAACGGCGGCAGCTCGACCACCCTGCAACTGCGGGCGGCCTCGCCGTACGCCACGACCGGCAGCGGCAGTGAGCTGACGGGCCAGGTCAACGCGTACAACAACCTCACCACCCTGCGCCCCCGCCTCACCGGCGACGGCTTCACGGTGTCGGGCGGCGGCCTGAACCGGTCCGTGACCATCGCGGCCGGGGCGACCGTGACCACCAAGGTGGTGATGGGCTTCGTCACCGACGAGATCCCCGAGTCGCTCACCGAGTACAACGCCTACGCCGGCTACTCCCCCGCGACCGCCTTCGCCACCCACGTGCGCGCGTACAACCTGTGGTGGGCGCAGAACGTGCCCTACATCGACGTGCCCGAGCCGGCGATCAAGAAGAACATTTATTACCGCTGGTGGCTGATGCGCTTCAACAACCTCGACGCGAACATTCCCGGGCAGACCTTCCAGTTCCCGACCTCCGTCGAGGGCGCCCTCGGCTACAACAACGCGATCGCGCTGACCCAGCCGATGCACATCGACGACCTCAAGTACCTGCGCAATCCGGCCTATTCGTACGGGGACTGGCTGAGCGTGGGCCAGACGTCCAAGGGCGCCCGGTTCCTCGACAACCCCGGCGATCCGGAGAACTGGTCCAACAGCTACACCCAGTACATCGCCGAGGCGGCCTGGAAGAGCTACCAGATCCACGGCGGCCAGCCCGCCATCGCCGCCCAGCTCGCGCACTACGCCGAGGGCGATGTGAAGGGCCAGCTCGCCTACTACGACCACGACAACAACAAGCTCATCGAGTACGACTGGGGCGCGCTGACCGGCAACGACGCCGACGCCGTCTCCTTCCACTGGAAGTCCGGCACCATGGACCGCGCCGAGTCCGCCTACCAGTACAGCGGCGCGCTCGCCGCCGCGCAGGCCTATGAGGCGACGGGCAACACGGCCAAGGCCACGGAGATGCGCACGCTGGCGACGCAGATCAAGGACGCCATCGTCAACGTCCTGTGGAATCCGAACCGGCAGTTGTTCGAGCACCGGCTCAAGTCGACCAACGAATGGGTGCCTTGGAAGGAGATCAACAACTACTATCCGTTCTCGGTCGGCGCGATCCCCAACACCGACACCTACAAGCAGGCGCTGCGGCTGTACGACGACCCGGCGCAGTACCCGGTGTTCCCGTTCTACACCGCCAACCAGGTCGACAAACAGGCTGCGGCCGACGCCGGGAACCCCGGCTCCAACAACTTCTCGACCATCAACTCCACGGTCCAGTTCCGGCTGTACTCCTCCGTGCTGCGCAACTATCCCAACTCCTGGATGAGCGCGTCCGACTACAAGAAGCTCCTGTACTGGAACACCTGGGCGCAGTACGTCGGCGGCAACACGCAGTGGCCGGACGCCAACGAGTTCTGGGC
>JABFXD010000367.1 GCA_013361925.1 Streptomyces sp.
GCCGCGTTCGCCTCGGTGACCTTCCACAGCTCCTGCTGGCGGCCGTGGACGTCGGCGACCGTCTTGGCGTGGTCGGCGAGGAGGTCCTTCGCGCGTTCGACCAGCCGGGCCGCGAGGTGGCGGTCGTGGACGGAGACGCCCCACTCCGGGCGCTCGATGTCCCGCAGGAAGTACGCCATCTTCGGGTGCGAGATCAGGCTGATGATCGGTGTGCCGACCCCGAACGGGATCATGCCGGCGTGGCCGCGCATGCCGATGACCAGCTTGGTGCGGGCGTACAGGTCGCGGATCTCGTCGTTCTCGAAGTCGTACATCGGGATGACCGGCATCGAGATGCCGTGCTCGCGGCGCAGGTCGAAGGCGATCTTCTCGTCGTCGAGCGAGTGCGCCACGCACTTCACCTCGCCGAGCGCCCCCAGGTCACGTACGGCCTGGGCCATCTGGGCGAGGAAGTAGGCGTAGTCGTGGCCGAAGCGCAGGCCGGCCCGGTCGTACGCGGCGTTGATGAGGATGGTGTCGTCGCGGCGCGCCGGGTCCTGCCAGCCGGCGACCAGCTGGCGCATGACCGTGGTCGGGCAGGGCTGGAAGCGCACCTTGTCGTGCAGGTGCGACGGCAGCATCGCACGGACCTTCTCGATCGAGCCGTGGTTGCGCAGGCCGAAGAAGGCGGAACGCTCGACCAGTTGGAGCAGTGACTCGCGGAAGCGGTTGGCGCGGTAGGACTGGCCGTCGAAGGCGTTGAAGCCCACGGCGAAGACCGCGATCGGGACGTCGATGCGGTTCAGCAACGCGTCCGGGACGTTCCACTGCCAGGCGCTGTTGCCGTTGGGCATGGTGTCCGGGATGAACAGGCCGCCACCGCCGATGACCAGGCCCCGGCGGGCGTTGACGCGCTCCAGCGCCGCCTCGTCGAACAGCCGGTGGGCGTGGACGGAGTGCCAGCGGCGGGAGGTGGTGTCGGGGCCGAAGGCGAGGCGGACGGTCTCCGGGAGGAGCTTGTCGCCCGCGTTGCCCTGCCGGTCCATGTAGAAGGCGACATGGGCGAGCTGGTCCTCGGCGCTGCCCCGCTCCTGTGAGGGCACGGCGGCGGCCCGCTGGGCCCACAGCCGGCTCGACCGGTGCGTCGGGTCGACGGTGATGCCGGCGGTGGCGTACCGCAGCGCCTCGGTGTTGTCGCCGTGCACCCACGCCATCTGGGCCAGTCGCGCGTAGGCGGTGGCCGCCCGGTTGGGGGCGGCGGTGGCGAGGAGCAGCTGGGCCTTGGCCTCCTCGTGGCGGGAGACGCTCATCAGGGCGTGGCCGAGGACCTCGTGCGGCCAGGCCTCGTCGAGGGGGATGCGGACACCGCTCAGGACGTCGACCGCGTCCTGGTAGTCGCCGTTCGCGATGTGCGCGGCGGCGACCTTGCGGGCCACCTCGACCTCGCCGGTGCGCTTCACGTGCGGGGTGCCGAAGTGGACGACGAGGTCGTGGTGCAGGCCGCCGCTGGACGCCAGGTACGCGGCCTGGAACTCGGCGTCGGACAGCTCGTACTCGCGCCAGCGGTCCTCCGCCTGGCTGTACCCCGCCTCACCGCCCTGCCACGGCTTGTGGCGGCCGGTGAAGTGCAGGATGGCGGTGTCGTCGGGGACCGGCAGGTCACCGGAGAGCCGCCGCTTGACGAAGTTGTAGCGCGGGTCGAGGCGCACGAAGTCGCCGTCGAGGACGGCGTTGAGGATGCCCTGGTCGTGTTTGTCGAGCTCGTAGTCGCCGGAGATCCCGCACTTGTCGAGCCGCGCGCAGAACTCGTCGCTCAGGTACTCGCGCTGGATGACCAGCAGCCCCGAGTTGAGCTTGTGCTGGCCGTAGAAGAACTGCGGGACGGCCGCCAACCCCTCGCGCAGCTCCAGCAGTTCGCGCAGATCACCCAGCACCACCATGTCGGTGTCGAGGGTGATGACGGTGTCGTACTCCCGGATCCGGAACACGTCGAGGATGAAGTACGCCTTGCGGACCAGGTAGTTGTCCTGGTCGCCCTTCTTGTAGGCGTCGTAGTGCGTGTCGTTGACGCGCTTGAGGACGATCCGCGGGTGCAGGGCACGGATCCTGGCTATCGAACCGGGGCGCAGATCGTCGTAGAGGACGACGAAGTCCTCGCACACGCTCGGGTTGGACAGCGCGAGGCTCCTGAGGAGGTTCAGGAAGCCGGGCAGGTAGTTCTCGTCGACGTAGGACGCGAAGGCGATGCGGCGCTTGCCGGTGAGGGCCGCCGCGTCGGTGACGGGCGCCGCGGTCAGGGTGTTCGTGGTCATCGCAGGGAGATCCTCATGTCGGTCACGCTCTGGGCCCGCTGCATGACCCATGCCTTCTCACTGGTGTATTCGTGCACGGACGTGATCGCGAGCTTCATCGCCTCCTGGACGCGGTAGGCGCCGCTCTCGTAGAAGTCGAAGCCGATCAGGTCGAGGGTCGGGCTGACGTCCAGGAAGTCCAGCAGGTAGAGCATGTTGAAGCCGGTGGTCGGGATGCCGGACCAGACGTCGGCGGAGAGCTTGCCGATGTTGCGCACGGGCCAGCGCAGCGACTCGTCGCCGAGGAAGGTCTGGGCGCCGGGGACGAGCCGGTTGCGCAGGGAGTACTTCCAGTCGCCGGAGATCCCGCCGAACACCAGCCGGGTGTCGACCCGCTGGTCCCAGTTGAAGCCGTGCTTGTGGATGGTGGCGTGGATGTCGGTACGGCTGCCGGTGTGCCTCGGGTCGATCTTGTACGAGTTGAAGCGGACGACGAGGTCGTACGCGTCGATCTCCGCGCCCATCGAACTGGCGCCCACGCGGCCGGAGTTGGCGATCAGACAGATCGACTTGCCGGCGATGCGGTTGCGGAACTCGCCGAGGCTGGTCCACTGCACGCCGCCGACGGTCGGGTCGGCGACGGGGCCGCGCATGCGGTTGCGGCGCTGCTCGGCGTAGAGGGCGAGGGCCTCGGTGAGCGCGGGGAGGTCGGTCTCCCGCGTCATCCTCAAGTCCAGGTACTGGCTGAGGAGTTCCTGCCGGTCGGCGACCGGGGCGTCCTCGGCGGCCAGGGTGAGGAGCGCTCCCACGAGGCGCGGCTCGGCCTCGGTCCAGTCCCCCAGGGCCTGTGCGGCGAGGCCCTCGGCCCAGACGTCGGTGGCGGCGCGCCGGGTGTACTCCTCGGCGCGCGGGTTCTGCCGCCGCAGCAGGGCGAGCAGCTCGCGCTCCTTCTCGGCGGCGGCGCGCAGTCCGGCGATCTTGGCGCGGACGCCGAAGCCGTCGTCGTCGGTGAGGGCGAGGTACTTGTCGTACGCCTCGACGGCCTCGGTCTCCTCGCCGAGCGTCTCCAGGAGCCGGGCGCGCAGCCGCCAGCCGGCGCGGGAGTTCTTGCGCTGGGCGAGGACGGTGTCGCTGATGACGAGGGCGAGGTTCAACTCGTCGTCGTAGCCGCACTCCAGGGCCTTGTTGGCGACGGCGAGGAGGGCGTCGAGGAGTTCGTTGGGGATGCCGTTCGCGGGGGCGGCGGCGCCCTTGACGGCCCGCTTGAGCAGGGCGGTGGCGCCGCCGGCCGGGGCGGGCGCGGGGGCGGCACTCGTCGTACCCCATACGACGAGGAGCTTGCGCAACTGCTCGGCGAGTTCGACGCGACGGCGGTCGACGCTGCCGACGACCTTTCCGCTGTGTACCGCGCAGGCGCGCAGGCAGTCGTCCAGCTCCCCTCCACGCGCACGTGCACGTCTCTTCTGGACCGTCGTCATGGCACTCCTGTTTTGTCTTCTTACCAAAGCTCAGACGAGTTCTTGGGTTTAGCCGCTTGCATGGGCGGATTCTGAGGGAATTTAGGAAGCCAAAACGACATTCAGGTGAACTCACCGGGACCGGGCGGCTAATCGTTGGCTGGCCGGCCAAGACATCCCTGTGATTCGGACTAATGTCCCTGTGTGCACCCGTAGGAACAGCACACGAACAGCTTGTCGAGGGGATATCCGTGACCACGTTGACCGTCCGCGAGGTGTCCGGAACGCCCCTGCGGCCGGAACCGGCGGCGCCCCGCGAGACCCGGCTGCGGGCCCTGGACGGGCTGCGGCTGGTGGCCGCGCTGATGGTGGCGGCGTACCACTACGGCGGCCGGGGCGGCGACGTCACGGCGGCCTGGGGAAGTTCCCCGAAATCCCAGTTCCCGACGCTGCACCAGTATTTCTCGTACGGCTGTCTCGGCGTCCAGGTCTTTTTCGTGATCAGCGGATTCGTGATCTGCATGAGCGGCTGGGGCAGGCCCCTGAAGTCGTTCTTCGCGTCCCGCGCGTCCCGGCTGCTGCCGGCGTACTGGGCGGCGGTCGTGCTGGTCACCGCCGTCTTCGCGCTCCCGATGGTCGCGTACAGAACGGTCTCCCCGAGCGACGCGCTGGTGAACATGACGATGCTCCAGCAGCCGCTGGGCGTCGACCGGGTGCTCGGGGTCTGCTGGACGCTGTGGGCCGAGGTCCGCTTCTACGCCCTCTTCGCCCTGTGCGTGGTCCTGCCGGGGGCCTCGCGCCGCCGGGTGATCCTGTTCTGCGCGGGCTGGACGCTGGCGGCGGCGATCACGCAGGCCGCGCACCAGCCGCTGCTCGACGTCGTGCTGATGCCCGAGTACGCGCCCTTCTTCATCGGCGGTGTCGGCCTCTACCTCGTCCACCGCGACCGGCGGGACGTGTACGCGTGGGGCATCGTCGGCGTCAGCTTCCTGATCGGCCAGCACTACGCGGTGCGCGGCCTGTGGAACGCCACGGACCCGGGCGCCTTCGCGCACCGGACGACGCTAGGGATCGTGGCCGTCGTCGCCTTCGGCTTCCTCGCGGTCGCGGCGATCGCGCTGGGCTGGCTCCACTGGGCGAACTGGCGCTGGCTGACGGTCGCCGGGGCGCTGACCTACCCGTTCTACCTGGTCCACGAGCATCTCGGCTGGGTGGTGATCCACGCCCTGCACATCGGCCTCGGCCTGCCGTCGGCGGCGACCTTCGCCCTGACGGTCGCCGCGATGCTCCTGCTGGCCTGGCTGCTGAACCGGTACGTGGAGAAACCGCTGACTCCGAAGCTGCGTTCGGCTCTGGCCAAGGCTCGGTGAGGTTGTTCATCTGACGTTCCGCTGAGGGTCAGTTCGTCCGGCCGTGGGCGAGCAGGAATGCCTCATGGGCAACGCACAGCAGACGTACACGTACCCCGGTGAACTCAGCGACGTACCCGGCTGGTTCCCGCCGCTCGACCAGATGCTGTTCACCTGGTTCCTCGACCGCCAGCGGCGGCAGGGCCTCCAGGGTGACCTGCTGGAACTGGGCGCCTACCTGGGCAAGAGCGCGATCCTGCTCGGCCGGCATCGGGGCGCGGGCGAGGAGTTCACCGTCTGCGACCTGTTCGGCGGGGAGGCGCCGGACGGGGCGAACAAGGCCGAGACGGCGAAGTCGTACGCCTCCCTCACCCGGCAGTCCTTCGAGCGCAACTACCTCTCCTTCCACGACGAGCTGCCCCGCGTCATCGAGGCGCCCAGCTCCGTGATCTCCTCCGAGGTCGCCCCGAAGACCTGCCGCTTCGTCCACATCGACGCCTCGCACCTGTACGAGCACGTCCGCGACGACATCGGTGCGGCGCGGGAGTTGCTGGTGCCGGACGGGATCGTCGTCCTCGACGACTTCCGCTCCGAGCACACGCCGGGGGTGTCGGTGGCGGTGTGGGAGGCGGTGCTGAACCGGGGGCTTCGGGTGGTCTGCCTCAGCACGCAGAAGCTGTACGGGACGTGGGGGGATCCGGAGGTGGTCCAGGATGAGCTGCTGACCATGCTCAGGGGGCGGCCGGACTGCGGGCTGAGTGTGCAGGAGGCGGCGGGGCAGCGGTTGGTGCGGGTGCGTTCCACAGGGATGCGGGCGGTGGAGTTTCCCAGGTCGCGGCATTATGTGGCGCCGACGCCGGTGGTCGTGGCCCCGAAGCGCCGTCGGTCACCTGTGCGCCGGATTGTGGTGGATTTGGTGCCGCCAGTTGTCACTCGTGCCGTCAGGAAGGCTTTGACCGTTCGTAGTTAGCTGCGGGTGCGTGGGGGCTGGTCGCGCCCCGCGGCGGAGCCGCATATCGACACAGCCCCGCGCCCCTGGGCGGCGTTGGCGATACCCGCGATGATCAAGGCCAGGCCCTCTTCGAAGTGGTTGTCGAAGTTCTCGAAGATCTCCCTCCCCGCCGCCGCCGACAACGGGAAGTCGGCCATCAGGCGTGCCCGTTCCTCCACGTCGAAGCCTTCCCTCCGGTCGCCAGGTAGCGGTTCGACGCCCTGTTCCTCGGTGACGAAGCCGAGGGTGTAGAGGTAGGTCGTCTGGGCCGCGCGGACCGCCTGGGCGAGGGTGAAGCCGGCGGACGTGAACAGGCGGAGGTTGTCCTCCATCGCCTCGACGTGCACGAGGCTCGTGAAGCGGGTGCCGCTGAAGACCTTGGCGCCGTCGCGGTAGCCGAGCAGGGCGGTACGCAGGCCGCGGTTGGTCTTCCGCAGCCGCTCCTGCCAGGTGTCGCCGGGGTCCAGCGCGGTCCCGGCGACCATCCGGCGGTACATCTCCGTCGCCATCTCGTCGAGCAGCGCCTGCTTGTCCTTGAAGTGCCAGTACAGGGCGGGCGCCTTGACATCGAGTTCCCTGGCGATGGCCCGCAGGGTCAGACCGTCCAGGCCCAGCTCGTTCAGGAGCGTCAGGGCGGTGTCCGCGACCCGGCCGCGGTCGAGGGGGGCGCGCTTCTCCGTACTCACGGTTGACAGCTTAACAGCGTTAAGGGCAGTCTTGTCATCGACGGCACTTAACAGCGTTAAGGAGATGGATCATGGACGTTCTGATCGTCGGAGCCGGCCCCACCGGCCTCGCCCTCGGGATCGACCTCGCCCGGCGCGGGGTGGACGCGCTGGTGGTGGAGAAGGCCGACGCCCTGTTCCCCGGCTCGCGCGGCAAGGGCCTCCAGCCGCGCACCATGGAGGTCTTCGACGACCTCGGCGTCCGGGACGCGATCCGCGCGGCCGGCGGCACCTACCCGGTCGGGATGATCTGGCAGGACGGCAAGCAGGCCGGCGAGCACCAGATGTTCGAACCGGCCGAGCCGACCGAGGACTCCCCCTACAACGAGCCGTGGATGGTGCCGCAGTGGCGCACGCAGGAGATCCTGGCGGCGCGGCTGGCGGAGCTGGGCGGCACGGTCGCCTTCGGCCGTGAGCTCACCGGCCTCACCCAGGACGAGGACGGGGTGACCGCGCACTTCGCCGACGGCCCCGACCTCCGCGCCCGGTACGTCGTCGCCGCCGACGGCGGTCGCTCGGCCGTCCGCCGCGCCCTCGGCATCGCCATGACCGGCGAGACCGTCGACCCGAACCCGGTGCTGGTGGCCGACGTCCGGCTGACCGGCCTCGACCGCGAGTACTGGCACGTCTTCCCGCCACGCGGGGACGGCGACGGCTTCCTCGCGATCTGCCCGCTGGCCGGGACCGAGGACTTCCAGGTCGTGGCCCAGTTCCCGGAGGGCACCGCGGTGGACGTCTCCCTCGACGGCGTCCGCAAGGTCGTCGCCGCCCGCTCCCACCTCGCCCCCGACGCCATCACGGAACTCCGCTGGGCCTCCGACTTCCGCCCCCGCCAGGCCCTCGCCGACCGCTTCCGCGCCGGCCGCGTCTTCCTCGCCGGGGACGCGGCCCACGTCCACTCCCCGGCGGGCGGCCAGGGCCTCAACACCAGCGTCCAGGACGCCTACAACCTGGGCTGGAAGCTGGGCGCGGTACTGGTGGGGGGTGCGGCCGAGTCCCTCCTCGACACCTACGAGGAGGAGCGCCGCCCCATCGCCGCCCAGATGCTCGGCCTGACGACGAGCGTCCACCGGGGGGAGACACGGCGGGGGGACGCCACGCGCCAGCTGGGCCTGGGGTACCGGGACTCGTCACTGACGGAGGAATCGGACGGGCTGCCGGGCCCGCTGAGGGCAGGCGACCGGGCACCCGACGGCACGCTGGGTGGCGTACGACTGTTCGACGCGTTCCGGGGGCCGCACTGGACGCTGGTGGCGGTGGGGGTGGAGGCGCCGGAGGTTCCGGACGCGATCAAGGTCGTACGAGGAGAGGCGCAGGCGTCGTACGGGACGGGCCTGT
>JABFXD010000355.1 GCA_013361925.1 Streptomyces sp.
CATCACCACCCTGGAGCGACGACTGCGCCCGCACGACCCCTACCGGCGCGTGGCACTCGCCTGCGTCGAGGGCCTCGGCACCCTCGGTGACACCCGGGCCCGACCCGTACTGAACGAGGCGCTCGCGCATCCGGCGCTCGCGGAGGCCGCGGTCCACGCGCTGGCGCGGATTCCTAGCCCGCGATGAGGTCCTTGACGTACCGCACCTCGGGCACGGGCGCCCCGTCCACCTCGAACGGCTCCTCGGCGCCGTCGGGCTGGAACCCCGCCCGCTCGTAGAAGGCACGGGCGCGGGTGTTGCCCTTGAGGACCCAGAGGTACAGACGCGGTTGGCCGGCCGCCGTGCACTGTCGTACCGACTCCTGGAGCAGGGCGTGGCCGATGCCGCCGCCGAACCGCCGGGCGTCGACGTAGATCGCGTACAACTCGGCGTCGGACGTGCGCACTTCACCGTCCCGGTACGGGCCGTGCGCGGCCCAGCCCAGAAGCTCGCCGTCCTGCTCGGCGACGAGGTTCACCACGCTGCCGTCCGTCCGCCGGAAGCGCTCGCGACGGCGCTCGGCGTCCTCGGCCACGCTCAGGGCGTCCAGATACGGCTGCGGCATCAGCCCCCGGTACGCGGTCTGCCACCCCCGGATGCGGATCTCGGCGACGCGCTCGCAGTCGTCGAGCGTCATCTCCCGGACCTCGATCACGGGGCGAGCACCGCGAACGCCTCGATCTCCATCAGGAACTCGGGCCGCACCAAGCCCGCGACCTGGACCGCCGAGGCGGCCGGCAACCGGTCGTCGGGTATGTGGGCGGCGCGGGCCGCGCGGATCGCCGGCAGGTGCGCCATGTCCGTGACGAAGTAGGTGAGCTTGACGACGTCCTCGAAGGTCGCGCCCGCGGCGGCCAGACAGCGGCTCAGGTTCTGAAAGACCTGGCGGGCCTGCGCGGCGGCGTCGCCCTCGCCGACGATCTTTCCGTCCTCGTCCAGGGCGAGCTGGCCGGAGACCGCCACGAACGTGCCGGTGCCCATCACGACATGGGAGTACTGGGCGGCGGGCGCGAGCCCGTCGGGGGCGGGAATCCTGGTCAGCTCACTCATGCGTCCATGGTGGACCACGGGTCTGACAACGCCCCCGACGGGCCTCGATCCCAGCTGCTCAGCCGCGGAAGCCGAGCATGCCGTGCAGTGTCGAGCCGCGCGACGCCGACGACGTCGAGCCGAGCGGCTTCGGGTCGGGCAGCGCGTCGCACACCGCGTCGACCTCGCCACCGCTGCGCGGCACCGTGCCGTCGGTCAGATACGCCGCCAGATGCTTGTCCAGGCAGGCGTTCCCGCTCAGCGTGATGCCGTGGTTCCCGCCGCCCTGCTCGACCACCAGGCTGGAGCCGTGCAGCAGACGGTGGACCATCACGCCGCCCTCGTAGGGGGTGGCCGCGTCGTTCGTCGCCTGGAAGAGCAGCACCGGCGGCAGATCGCCGCCTGCGATGTCCACCGGCTCCAGCGAGCCGGTCGGCCAGAACGCGCACGGCGCGTTGTACCAGGCGTTGTTCCAGGTCATGAACGGCGCCTTCTTGTACACCGCCCAGTTGTCGTCGCGCCACTGGCTCCAGTCGCGCGGCCAGTCGGCGTCACGGCACTGCACCGAGGTGTAGACGCTGTAGCCGTTGTCGCCCGAGGCGTCCACGGCGGCGAAGTTCTCGTACGCCTCGACCAGCGGGTCGGCGTTCTTGTCGTTCACGTACGCGGCGAACGCCTCCGCCAGGTAGGGCCAGTAGCCGTTGTAGTAGCCGCCCGGGATGAAGGTGTCCTCGAACTCCGAGGCGCCGACCTTCCCGCCCGCGGGCTTCTTCGCCAGCTTCGCCCGCACCTTGTACCACTTGGCCTCGATCTTCGCCGGATCGGTGCCGAGCTTGTACGTCGCGTCGTACTTGGCGACCCACGCCATGAACGCGCGGTGACGGTCGTTGAAGGCGTGGTCCTGCCCGAGGTTGTCGTCGTACCAGACACCGGTCGGGTCGACGATCGAGTCCAGGACCAGGCGCCGTACGCGCTCCGGGAAGAGCTTGGCGTAGACCGCGCCCAGATAGGTGCCGTAGGAGTAACCGAAGTAATTGATCTTCTTCGCGCCCAGGGCGGCACGGATCGAGTCCATGTCCCGCACGGCCTGGACCGTGTTGATGTACGGCAGCAGATCGGCGTACTTCTTGCCGCAGGCGGCCGCGAAGGACTTGGCCCGCTGGAGGTTGGCCCGCTCGATCGCGGGCGTGCTCGGCAGGGAGTCGGGGCGTACGGGGTTGAAGTGGCCCGGCTTGCAGTCGAGCGCCGGCTTGCTCTTGCCCACCCCGCGCGGGTCGAAGCCGATGACGTCGTACTGCGCCGCGACCGCCTTGGGCAGTGAGCCGGCGACGAAGCCGGCCAGCGTCAGACCGCTGCCGCCGGGGCCGCCCGGGTTGACCAGCAGCGGGCCCTGGGACTTCTTCGCGGTGTGCTTCACACGGGACAGCGCGAGCGTGATCTGCCGGCCGTGCGGATCGTCGTGGTCGAGCGGGACCTTGAGGGACGCGCACTGGAGCGTCGGGTAGTTCGTGGTGCCGCAGCTCTTCCAGGTGAGCTTCGCGGCCGGAGCGGTGTCCGCGGTGCGCGGTGCGCTCGCGTCGGCGGGCAGGGCGGTGAAGCTCCCGGTCAGCACGACGGCGGCGCCGCACAGCACGGCTGCGCGTTTTCTCATGGAGTCCTCCCAGGACGGAGGTTGGCGGACCGCGGGTGTCACGGTCCACGCCGCATCGTTCCGGAAAGGAGACACGGAGGAACGGATTCATCGCTTAATTCACTGCTTCGGCTCCGAAACGGCTGAGCGGCCTCAGCCGAGATACGGACCGTCCCGCCGTTCGAGAGCATGGGTGATTCTCATCCGCGTGGACGGGTGCATACGCAGCGCGCCGAGCTCGCGCAGCGGGACGAAACGGACGGTGCGCGACTCCTCACTGGTGCGCAACCGGCCACCCGTGACCGCTCCGTGGAAGACGAGCGAGCACTCCTGGCTCACCGTTCCGTCGTCGTACGAGGTGACATGCCCGGGGTCGGAGTACAGCCCGACCAGCCCCGTGACGGCGATGTCCAGGCCGGTCTCCTCGCGTACCTCCCGCACCACGGCCTGGGTGAACGACTCACCGACGTCGACCAGCCCGCCCGGCAGCGCCCAGTACCCGTCGTCCGACCGTTCGATCAGCAGCAGATCGCCCGGCTCGTCGCGCACCACGGCGCCGACGACCGGCCACAGCCGGTTGGCCGCCGGGGCGTCGGGGTCGTCGAAGTGGTCCTGCTTCACACCGCCTCCTGCGCAGTTCATGGGAAAGAGGTTGCCGACGGGTCGTCACCGGGCATGATGCGCCAGTCCGAGTGTGCCGTGGGGGAGCGTCATGGGCAGGGTCTTCATCAGCTATCACGCCGACGACGGCGCCGACACGGCCCATCGCCTCGTCGAGGCCCTGCGCACGGCCGGGTACGAGGACTGCTTCGCCTACGCGCTGCCCGGCCACGGCATCACCGCCTCCTACCCCTGGCGCGACGAACTGCGGCGCAACCTGCTGGCAGCGGAGGCGCTCGTGGTGGTCACCACGGAGGGTTCCGCCGCCGAGTGGTGCGTCTGGGAGGTCTCCGTCTTCCGCGAGCGCAAACCCATGGCGCCCGTCGTGGAGTGCCGGGTCGACGGGGCCCCGGGCCGGGCCCTCATCGACACCCTCCAGGCACTCAAGGTCGAGCCGGACGACCCGCGGTCCATGGCGGACGCCGAACGCGCGATCCTGAAGCGGCTGGACGAGGGTGGAGTCTCCCGCACAGCCGCTCTGACCGCGATCTTCCCGGGACTGAACGCCTTTCAGGAGGAGCACGCCCGGGTCTTCTTCGGCCGCGACGAGGACATCGACGCGCTCAGCCGACCGCTGCTGGGCCGCCGCCGCAACGGCGCCCTGGCCGTCATCGGGCCGTCCGGCGCGGGCAAGTCCTCACTGGTGCGCGCCGGCCTCGTACCGGCCCTGCGCGGGCGCCCGCCCACCTCCGACGGGAACACCCCCTTCTGGATCGTCCTCGGCCCGGTGACCCCCGCGCGCGGTGGCCTCGCCGCCCTCGCGCACGCCATCGCCGAGGTACGCCGGGACCTCGGACTCGACACCGACACCGGGCCCCTGGTACTCCAGCGGTTACGGGAACGCCCCCAGGGCCTCGCCGAGACCCTCGACGGCATCGCCGCACACGTACCGGACGCGCGCCTCCTCGTGATCGTCGACCAGGCCGAGGAACTGCTGCTGCCCGAAGCCGACACGGACGCGGCGCTGCTCGTCGCCGCCCTGGCCGAGGCGGTACGCCGGAACAGCTGGCTGGTGTACACCGTGCGGGCCGACTTCCTGGACGCGCTGATGCGGTTCGAGGCGTTCGAGCCGCTGCTGCGCGACCACCACCTCGTGAAGCCGCTCGCCCGCAGCGAACTGCCCCGGATCGTCAACGCGCCCCTGGACACACTGGGCTGGCGCCTCGACGACCAGGCCCTCGGCCTCATCCAGGAGGACGCCGCCGGAGAGGCCCTGCCGCTGCTCGCCTTCGCGCTCCAGCAGCTCTGGCAGAAGGTCAACCCGGACGGGAAACGCCCGCCCCGGGAGATCACCCGCGGCGAGTACGAGGCCTCGGGACGCGTGCAGAAAGTCCTCACGGACCAGGCCGAGGAGGCGTTCCGGCTCGCCCGGGACTTCCTCACCGACAGTGAGCGCAGCACCGTACGGGACGCCGAGCGGGCGGTGCTCAAGGCGCTGGGGCGCCTGGTGTCGGTCGACGAGTCGGGCAAGTACACCCGGCGTCCCGTGGCCCTGCACGATCTTCCGGAGCGTGAACTGCGGCTGCTGCGGCCGTTCGTGGAGTGCCGGGTGCTGACGACGGTCCGGCATCCGGTGGAGAGCGCGCGGTCCGGCGCCGCCGGCTGGGAACGCTTCACCGAGGACGCCTTCGAGGTCGCCCACGAGAGCCTCTTCGTGCACTGGCCGCGCCTGCGCGAGAACCTGGAACGCGACCATGACGCCCTGCGCGCCCGGCGGGAGATCGAGGAGACGGCCGTCGACTGGTCGCGCTACGGGCGTCAGCCGGACCAACTGATACCGGCATCACGGCTGATGCGGTTGGTGTCGGTGCTGTCCGGGGGCACGGAGGAGGCGTTCACGGCCGCGTGGCCGGAGCTGCACGGCACCCTGACCGACCTGCATCTGTCGGGCGCGGCGCTCGACCTGGTTGCGCAGTCTCTTCAGCGCACGGCGGATGACGAGGTCAGGCGGGGCGAGTTGCTGGTCGAGAGCGATCCCCGGGCTGTGCTGCGGTTGCTGGCGGGTGATGGTTCGGCGCAGGGTGACCTGTTGCTGGGGCTGCTGCTTTACGCGCCCGACCTCGACGGTTGGCGGCACCTGTTGCGGCGCGCGATGGCGGCTCACCCTCAACTGCGCTGCTTCCGGGCTCAGGAGGCGGGCCTGTGGGGGGTGGCCTGGTCGCCGGACGACACGTTGCTCGTGACGGCTTCCAAGGACGGGTGCGTGCGGGTGCTTGATGCCGACACCGGTGTGGTGCGGGCGGTGTTTCGTCACGCGAGGGAGGCGCGCGGGGACGGGCCGGGGTGGGTGCGGTCGGTGGACTGGTCGCCGGACGGTGAGTTGATCGCGTCCGTCGCGACGGACGAGACACTGCGGTTGTGGTCGTGGCCGGCGGGCGACGAGGTGCGGGTGGTGCCGCTCGACGACCGGCCGTGGTCGGTGCGGTTCTCGCCCGACGGGCGGTACGTGCTGGTCGCGTGCGCGGACGGGACGGCGCGGGTGTGGGAGACGCGGGGGAGGGGGCGGGAGCCGGTCAGGACGTGCGTGAGCGTGGACGGGGAGGGGCGTGCGGTTCGGTTGTGGGATGCGGACATCGCTGTTGATGGGCGGGTGGCGACGGCTCGGGAGGACGGGGTGATCGACGTTCACTCGCCGGACGAGGGCGTGGAACACCTGGATTGGCAGGACCCGGCGCGGCGGAAGCCGGTCAGGACTGTGCGCTTCAGGCCGGTGGACGGCACCATGCTGGCGTCCGGAGACCAGAACAGCCAGGTGTACGTGGGCTTGGCGCCCTCGCACGGGGGGTATTCCGATCGCCGCCTGGACGGACACCTGGAACAGGTCAGGAGGGTGGCCTGGTCTCCTTCCGGCACCCGCCTGGCGAGTGCGGGAGCCGACGCGACGGTGCGGACATGGTTCGTTCGCGGCAGCACGGAACTGGATGTGTTCAAGGGGCACGCCCAAGGCGTGTGCGACGTCGCCTGGTCGCACCGGGGGGACCGGCTCGCCAGCGCTTCGGACGACGGCACCGTGCGGATCTGGCGGATCACCCCCGAGGGCGCATCGGAGGACCTCGTCGTCGGGCGGCACATCGGGCGAACCATGAGCTTGGTCAAGGGCACGGGCATGGGCGAACCGGAGGTCGTCGACTGGTCCGTGGACGGGGCCCGTTGCGTTGTGGTGGAAAGCGGCGGCAGCAGGGTGTCGCTGTGGGAGTTGCGGGAGGAACCGGAGGGTTCGGGCCAGTCGCACCGTCTGCACGGGACCGCCGTACTCGACGACGCCCACGACGCCGTGACCGACGCCCGCTGGTCCCCGGACGGGGAGTGGCTGGCGGTGGTCTCGCGTGACCGAACCTGGCTGCCGCGCGTGTACGACCGCAAGGGCGTCCTCCGCCCGGGCCCGCCGGGATGGACGCGGCACGCGAGCTTCCTGAGTGCGGTGGACTGGCATCCACTGCGGGCGGAGTTCGCCGTCGCCGGGCAGGACAACCTCGTCACCGTCAACACGCTGGACGCCACCGTGGCCGAGTACCGCGGCGACAAGGTCTTCACCGCCCTTGCCTGGCACCCCGCGGGCACAGCCCTCGCCGTTGGCTGCACGGACGGCACCGTCCTCGTACTCGATCGCCGGGAGGAGGGGCTCGTCGCACGGCGTCCGCTGCTGGGCCACCGTCAAGGTGTGCTCTCCCTCGCCTGGTCGCCCGACGGGACGCTGCTCCTGTCGGGTTCCGAGGACGGGACCGCGCAGCTCTGGCACGTCACGACGGGCGGCCGTGTGACGATGCTGCGCGACCACGGCACGGCGGTGCGACAGGTGCTTTGGCTGGGCGATTCACAGCTCGCCTGCACCCGGACGCAGACCGGAGAGCTCTACCTGTGGGACGTCTCCGACGCCCTCGCCCACCCCCAGTGCGGCCCCACCCACACCGCCCCCGACGACATCACCCCCCTCATCACCGAAGCCCGCCTCCGCTCCCGCTGACCCTCACCACCCGAACCGCGCCAACGCCCCCAACAACACCGGCCCCCGGACCCCCACCGGCCCCGTCGTCACCTCCGCGAACGCCATGCCGACCCGCGGAGCCGCCCCGTCGCACACCGGGTCGTCGCCCACCATCAGGCACTCCTCGGGGGCCACGCCCAGCCGGCGGGCGGCCACGCGGAAGAGCTCCAGGTCGGGCTTGGCGCGGCCCTCCTCGTACGAGAGGACGTACTGCGCGACGTACCGGTCCGAGCCGTGCCGGGCGAACGCCTCGCGGATGTCCCAGGAGATGTTGCTGAGCACCCCTACGCGCACGCCCGCGCGGGCCAGTCGTTCCAGCGCCGGAAGCGTGTCCTCGTACGCGTGCCAGTTCGCCGCTGATCCCAGGCGGTCGTAGATCCGTGCGAAGTCGGCGTCGCCGAGGCCCGCCAGCCGGAACAGGGTGCCGTAGGCGCGGTGGTTGGCCTCGGGGGAGAGGTCGCGGTCCGCCCAGTCGCGGAGTTGTGCCGGCGTCATACGGTCCACGAACTCGGCCGGGTGGCGCAGGGCGTGGACGACGCGGGCGCGCAGCTCAGGGGACGGCGCGGCCTGCCTGTCGGAGTCGAACAGCCAGTCGTGGCCCGGCAACCGCCCGAACAGGGTTCCCGAGAAGTCGAACACCACCGCGCGCAGGGCATCGCTCACGGGCCCATTCTGCCCGGCCGCGGGTCAGATCAGCGTCAGCTGGGTCGGCTCCTGGACGTCCGGCTCGGGGACCGGCGTGATCCGGCGGGGCATACCCGTGTCCG
>JABFXD010000171.1 GCA_013361925.1 Streptomyces sp.
GGGCGCTGCGGGCCGCTCGTGGAGGCCCGCAACGCCCCCTGGTACTTCACCTGAGGGGTGCTCAGGAGAACTTCTGGGACCTATGAGTTGACCTGTGCGGTCACCAGGCTGGAGAAGGTGGTCAGCCGGGTGTAGACACCCGGGTAACCGGCCTCCGCACAGCCCTCGCCCCAAGAAGTGATCCCTGCCAGGACGCCCCCGATGAGCAGGGGACCGCCGCTGTCGCCCTGGCAGGTGTCTACGCCGCCGGAGGTGTATCCGGCGCAAACCATGTCGGACTGGACGAAGTCCGAACCGTAGGAGCTCGCACAGCTGGAGTCGGACACGATCGGCACGGTCGCGGTCCGCAGCTGGTTGGAGGAGCTGCCGTTCTCCGAGGTGGTGCCCCAGCCGAGGATGCGGGCGGTGGTGCCCGCCGCGTACACACCGGTCTGGGACGAGGAGACGTACGACGCCGGGGTGTACGACATCGCCGTCGACAGGGTCAGGACGGCCACGTCGTCACCGTTGGTGGCGTCCGTGTAGCTGGGGTTGATCCAGATCTTGCTGACCCGGCTGACCGTGCCGTTGGTGCCGTTGAGGTAGGTCCGGCCGCCGACGACACGGACGCTGCTCGTGGTCTCGCCGACCATACAGTGGGCCGCCGTCACCACCTTGGTCGAGGAGACCAGGGTGCCGCCGCAGAACTGGTTCTGGGACGAGTCCGTGATCTGCATCATGAACGGGTACGAGGTCGTCGTGGTCGTGGAACCGCCGACGATGGGCTGGGGAGCGGCTACGGCGGAGGGGGCGCCGAGCAGCGCGGTCGCTGCGGCCGCAGCGGTGGCCGCCACGACGGCCGCGGTTCTCTTGGCGCGGTTGAGCCCGAACATGAGTCTCCTCAGTGGGGGTTGCCGGTGGGGGGACGCGCGGGTGTGGGGGGTGAGCACGGGGGTCGCGGGACCGACCCCCGTATGCCCGGGCGAGCGGCACGTTCATAACCTAGAACCGGGAAGTTCCCCTTCCCAATGAGGGAACCCCCTAGGGGAGTTGGGCAGGGAAAACCCTCGGTCGGCCGCAGGAAACACCACGCGGGTCAGTAAATCCCGCGCTGTCTCACTTCGTACGGCGCCCCGCCGCCAGCCGGACGATGTCCACCCGCGAGCGGATCCCCAGCTTGCGGTAGACCCGGGTCAGGGTCGCCTCGACCGTCTTGACGCTGATGAACAGCCGCGCGGCGATCTCCCGGTTGGTCGCGCCCTCCATGACGAGCGCGGCGACCTGACGCTCCATCGCCGCGAGCCCTTCGAGGGCGTCGGCGGTCGGGGCGGGCGCGGCCGGCGGCTCCGGTTCGGCCACCGGTACGACGGTCGCCGCGTCGACCTGCCGCAGCCAGGGCAGCGCCCGGCAGCGTCGGAAGAGGCGGGCCGCCTCGTCGTACGACGTCGGCCCCGGGCGCCGGGTGCGCAGCTGGGCCAGCGCGAAGGCGGTGCGGGCCTCCTCCAGGCCGTACCCGAGTTTGGCGAGCCGGTCCTGCACCGACGTCAACTGGGCGAGGGCGGCCTCGTGTTCACCGCGTGCGGCCCGCAGCAGCCCCTCGGCGCGGTCCAGCACCGCGAGCACACTCTCCCGGCCCAGCCGCAGCGCCTGCTCCCGGGTGACGTCGATGACGTCCTGGGCCTCGCGCAGTTCGCCGGTCCGGACGAGGGACTCGGCGAGATCGCCCTGCCAGCGGCCCCGGGCCGGGTCGGTGATGCCGAGCCCCTGCTCCAGCTCGCGCACCCGGCGCAGCGAGCGGACGGCGGCCTCGGCGTCCCCGGCGACCAGCTGGGCGTAGCCGAGGGCGGTCAGCGCGCGGGAGACGTACATCTGGTCGCCGTCCTCCTCGGCGTGGGCGACCGCTTCCCGGGCCAGCTCCAGGGCTCGCTCGACCTCGCCGCCCGAGGCCTCCCCGAGCGAGGTGAGGACCGCGGAGGCGACCTCGCCGATGCCGGTGTCCCGGGCCATCATCAGGCTCTCCCGGGCGAGGTCGAGGGCGCGGCCGCAGTGCCCGGAGCGCAGTTCGGTCTCCGCGACCCCGCGCAGGAAGTGCACCTCGCTCTCGACGGCCCCGGTGCGCTGGACCTCGCGCAGCAGCGCGGTGACCGTCGCACGCGCCTCGGCCAGCTGGTCGCTCATGATCAGCCAGCGGAACCGGGAGTAGCCGGCGCCGTTGTGGTGGCACGACACCCTCGGGTCCTGGGGCTCCTTCAGGGCGCGCTTGATGGTCGCGGGGGCGTCCGGATGGCCCATCAGGGTCTCGATCTGGGCCTGGAAGGCCAGGGCCATCAGCTCGTTGTAGCGGTCGCCGGCCCGCGCGGCGAGCGCCGCCGAGTGCGCCGCCTCCTCGCGGGCCTGGTCGAAGTCGCCGTCCACCAGGACGGCCCGCCAGGTCAGCTGGTAGTGGATCAGGGCGAGCAACTGCGGGTCGTCGCCCGCGTCGGCCAGGGCCTGCGGGAAGACCGAGTCGACCTCCGTCATGGCGTGCCCGGCGGTGTCGATCACGATGATCCAGGCCCGCACCCGGTCCGCGGGCACGGTCGCCCGGGTCAGCACGTCCCGGGCGATGTCCCGGGCGAGGTCCAGCTCACCGGCGGTGATGGCGTCCTCGGCGGCCTGGAGGCGCCGCGCGTCGGGGTCGGCCTCGGCGGGGGTGTGGCGGGCGGCGAGCAGTCCGAGGGAGGCGGCGACCGAGGGGGCGCCGCGGTCCCGGGCGAGGGAGGCGGCCTCGGCGAGGCTGTCGGCGGTGTCCGGGTCGGTGCCGGTGGTGGCCAGGGCGAGATGCCGGGCCCGCTCGATGGGGTCGGAGGCGGCCTTCGACAGCGCGGCGTGCGCCGCCCGTCTCTCGTGCGCCGGCGCCTCCGCGTACAGCGCGGCCGAGATCAGCGGATGCGCGAACCGTACGGCGGGGCCCTCGGGTTCGGTGGCCAACAGGCCGAGGGCGGCGGCCTGGGCGGTCTCGGCCTCGGCGTTCTCCCGGCCGGCCGCGCGCAGCAGGGCGGGGGTGGGGCGGGCGCCGGCGCTCGCGACGAGGAGGGTGCGGCGGGCCTCGTCGGAGAGCATCTCCAGGCGGTTCAGCACGAGGGTGCGCAGCGAGGTGGGCACCGGGAGCGGCTCGCCGGGCCGGGGCGGGGTGGGGTTCTCGCTGAGGGCGCGGCCGAGTTCCAGGGCGAAGAGCGGGTTGCCGCCGCTGGTGCGGTGGATGTCGCGGACCGTGGAGCGGGGCAGGCCGGTGTAGCCGCGGTGGCCGAGCAGTTCGGAGACCTGGGTGCGGGAGAGCGGGTTGACGCGCAGGGCGAGGGTGTCCGGCGGGGACGCGCGTAGATGGCGGTCGTACTCCTGACCCTCCGTCCGCACCGCGCACAGCATCCGCACCGGGGTGTCGCCGAGGCGGCGGGCGGCGAAGCCGAGGAGTTCGGCGCTGGCGGAGTCCAGCCACTGCACGTCGTCGGCGACGATCAGCACCGGGCCCTCGGCGGCGAGCGCGCGCAGCGCCGACAGCACGGCGAGGCGCAGGGCGAGGCCGTCGCGCTGGAGGGTGGACTCGCCGCGGCCGGTGAGCGCCGACTCCAGCGCGGTGCGCTGCGCGGCGGGCAGCTTCCCGGAGACCTCGTCGAGGACCAGACCGAGCAGGTCGGCGAGGGCGAGGAAGGGGAGATGGGATTCGGACTCGGTCGCCGAGCAGCGCAGGACGGTGCGGGCCGAGCCGCCGTTATCCGCGGCCAATGCCCGCAGGACGGTGGACTTTCCTATTCCGGCGGGGCCGTGCAGCAGCACGCTGCCGCCCCGGACGAGCTGCTCCCGGGCCTGGCCGAACACCTCCTCCCGGCCGATGACCAGGTCGGGGCGGCATCTCGCAGGCTCCTGGAAGTCCCGTTGCACGGTCGCCGCTCCCCTCGTGTCGTGTCCGGGCCAAATTCTAGGCAACGATTCTTTGAAATCCGGAGGGGAGACGTGGTGAGGCACATAACAACCTCAAAGTATGGGGAAATTCAAAGCACAGCTGAATGAATGGCTGGACAACGTTCTAGGGCAGCAGTCCCGCCCGGCGCGCCGCCGCCACCGCCTCCCCACGGGTGCGCGCGCCCAGCCTGCGCATGGCCGAGCGCAGATACCCCTTGACCGTCTCCGGCCGCAGCCCCAGCCGCTCGGCGGCCGCCGCGTTGGTCGCCCCCTCGGCCACACAGGCCAGGACGTCCAGCTCACGCGGGGCGAGGGCCGTGCGGACCGGTCGCTGCCGCGGGGTGAGCAGTCCGCACGCGTCGAGGAGTTCGGCGCGCAGCGCCGGGTCGGTGATCCGCGGCGCCAGCGCCCGCAGCGCCGCGTGCGCCTCCCGGACCTGTTCCCGCGACACGGGGTCCACCCCGGCCGGCTCGGCCGCCGCCACCAGCTCCCTCGCCTCCTCGCGCACCACCAGCGCCTGTTCCACGTCCCGCGCCGCCTCCATCGCCGCGCCCAGCACCCGGTCACCCAGCGGCTGTACGGTGCGCAGCGCGCCGTACAGCACACCCCGCACCCGGCGCCGTACGACGACGGGCACCGCCACGATCGAGCGCAGGCCCTCGGTGGCGACCGGGGCGTCGTACTCGTGGCTGATCTGCCGGGAGGCGGAGTAGTCCGTCACCGCGCACGGGCGGGCGAGGGCGACCGCCCTGCCCCCGAGGCCGCTGCCCGAGGTCACCGCCAGCGCGCGCAGCGCGACCGTCGCCGTGCCGCTCAGTTCGCTGATGCGCATCTGCGGGCGGCCGGCCTCCACGAGCCCGCCGAAGGCGACCGGGAGCCCGGTCGTCCGCCGCAGCCGCACCAGCGCGTTGCGGATCTCCGCCGCCTCCGTAGCCACCCGTTCGTCCTTTCGCCGCGGCGCACACCCCCGTTCGGGGGTAGTGAGACCTGCATCACGGAGTAAACGATGACAGAGAGCCGCCCGGCAATGGTCCGGCCCTGAGGAGGACAGATGACGACGGAGTCGTTCCGCGCAGCGCGGGACTTCCTGCTCGCCCACCGCGAGGACTACGCGACGGCCTACGAGGGCTTCACCTGGCCCCGGCCCGAGCGCTTCAACTGGGCGCTCGACTGGTTCGACGTCATCGCCGACGGCAACGACCGGACCGCCCTGCACATCGTCGAGGAGGACGGCGCCGAGGTCAGGCTGTCCTTCGCCGAGCTGTCCGAGCGCTCCGACCGGATCGCGAACTGGCTGCGCGACCAGGGAGTGCGCGCCGAGGACCGCGTCCTGGTGATGCTCGGCAACCAGGCCGAGCTGTGGGAGACCGCCCTCGCCGCGATGAAGCTGCGGGCCGTCGTCATCCCGGCCACGCCGCTGCTCGGCCCCGCCGACCTGCGCGACCGCGTCGAACGCGGGCGGGTGCGCCAGGTGCTCGTACGGTCGGAGGACACCGGCAAGTTCGACGACGTGCCCGGCGACTACACCCGGATCGCGGTCGGCGGCGCCCCCGAGGGCTGGC
Organism: Streptomyces sp.; assembly: GCA_013361925.1. Lineage (GTDB taxonomy): Bacteria > Actinomycetota > Actinomycetes > Streptomycetales > Streptomycetaceae > Streptomyces. The sequence continues at coordinate 5,484 of JABFXD010000171.1, forward strand.
GGCGCTACGAGGACGCCTACGAGGCCTCGCCCGACTTCACCCCGGACGGCCCGACCGGGGCCGACGACCCGCTGATGCTCTACTTCACCTCGGGCACCACCGCCCGCCCCAAGCTGGTCGAGCACACCCACACCTCGTACCCGGTCGGGCACCTGGCCACCATGTACTGGATCGGCCTCAAGCCCGGTGACGTGCATCTGAACATCTCCTCGCCCGGCTGGGCCAAGCACGCCTGGTCGAACCTGTTCGCGCCCTGGAACGCGGAAGCCACCGTCTTCCTCCACAACTACACGCGCTTCGACGCGGCCCGTCTGATGGCGGAGATGGACCGCGCGGGAGTGACCACCTTCTGCGCCCCTCCCACGGTGTGGCGCATGCTCATCCAGGCCGACCTCACCCAGCTGCGGACCCCGCCGAGGGAGGCGGTGGCGGCGGGCGAGCCCCTGAACCCCGAGGTCATCGAGCAGGTGCGGCGGGCGTGGGGGGTGACGATCCGGGACGGTTTCGGACAGACGGAGACGGCGGTCCAGGTCTCCAACAGCCCCGGCCAGCCCCTGAAGACCGGCTCCATGGGACGGCCCAGCCCCGGCTACCGCGTGGAACTCCTCGACCCGGTGAGCGGCGCTCCGGGTGCCGACGAGGGCGAGATCGCGCTCGACCTGTCCGCGCGGCCCGTCGGCCTGATGACCGGCTACCACGGCGACGCGGACCGTACGGCGGAGGCGATGGCGGGCGGCTACTACCGCACCGGGGACGTGGCGTCCCGGGACGCGGACGGCTACCTCACCTACATCGGCCGCAGCGACGACGTCTTCAAGGCGAGCGACTACAAGATCAGCCCCTTCGAGCTGGAGAGCGCGCTGCTGGAGCACGAGGCGGTCGCCGAGGCGGCCGTCGTGCCCGCGCCGGACGAGCTGCGGCTCGCGGTGCCGAAGGCGTACGTGGTCCTCGCGGAGGGCTGGGAGCCGGGACCTGACACCGCGAAGGTCCTCTTCGAGCACTCACGGGACGTCCTGGCGCCCTACAAGCGCATCCGCCGCCTGGAGTTCGCGCCGCTGCCCAAGACCGTCTCCGGCAAGATCCGCCGCATCGAGCTGCGCGAGGCCACGGCCGCCGGTTCGGCCGCCGAGTACCGCGAGGAGGACTTCCGATGAGCTCCTACACCCATGGGACGAGCGGGACTTCACTGCTCGGGGACACGATCGGCGCGAACCTCGACCGGGCGGTGGCGAGTTGGCCGGACCGTGAGGCACTGGTCGACGTACCGTCCGGACGGCGCTGGACCTACGGCGAATTCGCCGCCGACGTCGAGGAGTTGGCGTACGCGCTGATGGCGAGCGGGGTCGCCAAGGGTGACCGGGTGGGCATCTGGGCGGTCAACTGCCCCGAGTGGGTGCTCGTCCAGTACGCCACCGCCCGCATCGGCGCGATCATGGTGAACATCAACCCGGCGTACCGCACCCACGAGGTCGAGTACGTGCTCAACCAGGCCGGGATCTCCCTGTTGTTCGCGTCCCTCAGTCACAAGACGAGCGACTACCGGGCGATGGTGGAGGAAGTGCGGGGCGCGTGCCCGCGGTTGAGGGAGACGGTGTTCATCGGCGGCCCGAGCTGGGACACGCTCCTCGCCCGGGCCACCCCGGCGCCGTACCCGGAGCTGTCCTGCGACGACCCGATCAACATCCAGTACACGTCGGGGACGACGGGCTTCCCGAAGGGGGCGACCCTCTCCCACCACAACATCCTCAACAACGGTTACTTCGTGGGGGAGTTGATCGCGTACAGCGAGCAGGACCGAGTGTGTATCCCCGTCCCCTTTTACCACTGTTTTGGCATGGTAATGGGTAATTTGGCGGCTACTTCGCACGGCGCCTGCATGGTGATCCCGGCCCCGTCCTTCGACCCGAAGGCCACGCTGGACGCCGTTCAGCAGGAGCGCTGCACCTCCCTCTACGGTGTACCGACCATGTTCATCGCGGAGTTGAACGACCCGGACTTCGCGTCGTACGACCTCTCCTCCCTCCGCACCGGCATCATGGCGGGCTCGCCGTGTCCGGTGGAGGTGATGAAACGGGTGGTCGCCGAGATGCACATGGCGGAGGTCTCCATCTGCTACGGCATGACCGAGACGTCCCCGGTGTCGCTCCAGACGCGGCGGGACGACGACCTGGAACACCGCACCGGAACGGTCGGCCGCGTCCTGCCGCACATCGAGGTCAAGGTCGTCGACCCGGTGACGGGCGGGACTCAACCCCGGGGATCGGCGGGGGAGTTGTGCACCCGCGGCTACAGCGTGATGCTCGGCTACTGGAACGAGCCCGAGAAGACCGCCGAGTCGATCGACGCGGGCCGCTGGATGCACACCGGCGACCTGGCCGTGATGCGCGAGGACGGCTACGTCGAGATCGTCGGCCGCATCAAGGACATGATCATCCGGGGCGGCGAGAACATCTACCCCCGCGAGATCGAGGAGTTCCTCTACGCCCACCCGAAGATCGCGGACGTCCAGGTCGTCGGCGTCCCCCACGAGCGGTACGGCGAGGAGGTCCTCGCCTGCGTCATCCCCCGCGACCCCGCCGACCCACCGACCCTGGAGGACGTCCAC
>JABFXD010000050.1 GCA_013361925.1 Streptomyces sp.
GTCCGCGTCGATGCCCTCGGCCTCGGCGACCCGGACGACCTCGTCGACGGTGTCGTTCATCGCCCGCTGCAACCGCACCGCCGCCTCGTGGCCGTGCAGCTTCGCGTAGCGGTCGCGGCCCGCGATGCCGTTGTAGAGCCAGCCGCCGTTGCGGCCCGAGGCGCCGTAGCCGCAGAACTTCTGCTCCAGGACGGTGACGCGCAGGAAGGGGGCCGCCTTCTTGAGGTAGTACGCGGTCCACAGGCCCGTGTAGCCGCCGCCGACGATCACCACGTCCGCCGTGGCGTCCCCGGCGAGGGGCTCCCGTACCGCCGGGAGACCGTCGTCCGCGAACCAGAACGAGATGCCGCCGTTGACGACAGCGCTTGCCGAGCTGCTCATGCCGGGGACGTTAGCCCCCCACGGCCGCCGCTGTCTCCTTCGGATTTCGTGGTCTTGCGCGCCCTCTGACCAGCGGATAGCAGGCGAACCCGATGAGCGCCGAGGTGAAGTGGCCGAGGTCGGTGAAGGTCCGGCCGGTGACGAGCGGCACACCGTAGACGATCAGCACCGCGGCGGCGTACGGCGCGCGCCAGGGCACCGGAATCCGGTACGCGAGCACCGCCACCACCCCCGCGAGGGCGTAACTCACCCCGATGTCGAGGGTGTTGACGGCCGACTCGGGCGCCATCCCGTGCCGGATCCCCCACAGCAGCGCCCCCTCGCTGATCAGGGTCGCCAGCACATGCGCCGCCGCGCAGACCGCCAGCCAGCGCGCCGTCCCCAGCCAGCGCTCGACGGGCGCGTGGAAGACGGAGTACAGGACGGCGTACGGCAGCCAGACCCCGCCGTCGATCCACATCGCGCTGGAGACCAGCACCCGCACCGGATTGCTGGACAGTTCACGGATGTTGGTCGAGCGCTGCCGCAGGAACTGCTCCTCGAACTCCGGCGACATGTGGTGCAGGGCGACCGTCGTCACGAACAGGACCGCCAGCCAGATGTACGTGCCCGGCGCGCCGCGCACGTACCCCCACACCCGGTGCAGACCCCGCTTAATTCGCATGAGCCGATTTACCCACGCCGATACGCTCGCGGCGTGATCGACATTCCGGATGGACTGGCGGCGGCGCAGGAGAAGTTCAACGGAGCGGCGGGCCGGGCGTTCATCGCCGGACTGCCGGAACAGGTGGAGCACTTCCTGGCGGCCTGGGGGCTGCGGCCGGACGGTACGGCCATGCACGGCGTCAGTGCCCTCGTCCTGCCCGTGCTGCGGACCGACGGCACCGGAGCCGTCCTGAAACTGCAACTGCTCGACGAGGAGAGCGAGGGCGAGCCCGTCGCCCTGCGCGTCTGGGACGGCGACGGGGCGGTACGGCTCCTCGACCACGACGCGGCCACCGGCACGATGCTCCTGGAACGCCTCGACCCGCGGCGCATGCTGTCCTACGACCCCGACTCCCGCCGGGCCGTCCTCGTCATCGCCCGCCTCCTGGCCCACCTGACCACCGCACCGGCCCCGGAGGGCATGCGCGGCCTTGGGGACATCGCGCGGGCCATGCTGGAGCGCACGCCGTGGGCGCTGGAGCGGATCGCCGACGAGGAGGCGCGCGGACTGGTCGCCCACTGTGCCGCCGCCGTACGGGAGGTCGTGGACGAGCCCGGCGACCGGCTGCTGCACTGGGACCTGCACTACGACAACGTCCTCGGCGCCGACCGCGCGGACTGGCTCGCCATCGACCCCAAGCCGCTCGCCGGCGACCCCGGCTTCGAGCTGCTGCCCGCGATCGACAACCGCTTCGACCCCGATGAGGTGCGCCGGCGCTTCGACGCCCTGACGGACGTCCTGGCTCTGGACCGGGCACGCGCGCGTGCCTGGACGCTCGGACGGGTGCTCCAGAACTGTCTGTGGGAGATCGAGGACGGCCGTCCGCTGGAGCCGGAACAGCTGGAGATCGTACGGCGGTTGCGGGGCGCGTGAGCCGGCCGCCGGGGTCCGTTCAGTCGGCGAGGAAGTCGATGAGTGCCTCGTTCACGGCGTCGGGCCGCTCCAGATAGCCGTAGTGGCCGCAGCCGGGGATCTCCGTGTACCGGGCGCCCGGGATGGCCAGGGCGAGTTCGCGCGACAGATGCGGGCGCACGACCAGGTCGTCCTGGAAGCCGATGACGAGGCAGGGGCGGCTGATCCGGCGGTAGTGCGGGAGGCGGTTCGGGATGACTTCGAGGCCGAGTTGGGCGCGGATCGTCGACGGGTCGGGGGCGGAGAGCTCGAAGATGCCGAGCCAGTCCCGCAGCCCGTCCTCGTAGTTGAGCGTGCGGGGCGAGAGGTTCTGCAGGGCGTGCTGGTACGCCGTCACCGAGGGCGGGATCTTGACGCCGCTGTCGGCCAGTTCGATGTCGGCGGCCGACATGGCCTCGATCAGCGCGTCCGCCCGGCCGCAGCTGGCCATCAGCACGGCCCGGCTGACGAGTTCGGGGCGGGCGAGGACGAGTTCCTGCGCGATGAGACCGCCCAGCGAGTGCCCCACCACCCGGCAGGGGCCCGCCCCCAGGCGCTCGATCAGCGCGGCGACGTCCGCGGCCATGTCGGCGAGCGTGAACCCGACGACGGACGGGCCGGTCGGCGGTATGCCCCGGTTGTCGAGCGTGATCACCCGGTGGCCGGCCGCCCTGAGGGCGGGGACCTGGTGGCTGCGCCAGATCCGTCCCGGGCCGCCGGTGCCCGCGAGCATCACGACGGGCTCCGCCCGGCCGGCCGGGCCGTGGTCGTCGTAACTGAGATCGATCCCGTTGACGCGCGCGAGCGGCATCGGCATGTCCTTCCGTCGTTCCTCCTCCGGCTCAGTGGCCGGACCACACCGGAGCGCGTTTCTCCGCGAAGGCCCGGGGGCCCTCCACGGCGTCCTCGCTCCGCATGCGCCGCTCCTCCCACACGTAGCGGGTGGCGAACGCCTCCTCCAGCGGCTGGTCGAGCGAGCGCATCACGGACTCCTTGAGGGCCCGCACCGACAGGGGCGCGCTGCGGACCAGGTCGTCCGTCCAGGCGGCCACCCGGCGGTCCAGGTCGCCCTCCGCGTCGTCGGCGACCTCGTTGACCAGCCCGAAGTGCAGCGCGGTCGCCGCGTCCATGGAGCGCCCGGTGAGCAGGTACCCCATGGCGGTCTTCAGAGGCAGCTGGCGGGCGAGCCGGAAGGCGCCGCCCGCGCCCGGGACCAGACCGAGCCGGGCCTCGGGCAGGGCGAAGACCGCGTCGTGCGAGGCGATGACGAGGTCGCAGGCGAGCGCCAGCTCGAAGCCGCCGCCCAGGGCGTAGCCGTTGACCCGCGCCACCACCGGTTTGGACAGGGTGAACCGCTCGGTGAGCCGGGGCCAGCCGGGCAGTCCCCGGCTGCCGAAGGTGGTGCGCGGGGTGCCCGCGCCGTCGAGGCGGCTGCGTTCCTTCAGGTCCTGTCCGACGGAGAAGGCCCGCTCGCCCGCCCCGGTCAGGACCACCGCGCGGATGTCGTCGTCGGCCTCCACGTCGTCCCAGACACCGGCGAGTTCCTCGTGCATCCGCAGGTCCATCGCGTTCAGCACCTCGGGCCGGTCGAGGGTGACGTGGGCGATGTGGTCCTTCTTCGCGTACCGCACCCGGGGCCGGTCGGCGGCGCTCACGCGGACCTCGCCGCGAACCTGCCGACCTTGTGGATGACGTCCTCCCCGTAGAGCCGCAGCGCCTGCTGGAGGGCGAACTCCGCCATGTAGGCGCGAAACGCCTCGGCGGGCTCCTCGGCGAGGTTGAGCATCCGCCGGTTGGCGAGCACCGCCTCGCCGTCGAAGCGGGCCAGGCTCCGCTCGATCGCGTCGTCCAGCTCCTGCGGGTCCACGACCTCGTCCACCAGCAGCCGTGCCGCCGGCTCCGAGGCCCAGATCCGGCGGCCCTCCAGGATCACCTGCCGGGACAGCCGGGGCCCGACGTACCGGCTGAAGCGGAAGTTGGCCACGCCGGGGATGATCCCCTCCTTGGCCGCCGGGAGACTGAGGTAGGCGTCGGACGCGGCCAGGACATGGTCGAACACCAGCAGCAGCTGGGCGCCGCCGCCGATCGCGAAGCCGTCGACGGCGGCGACCCACGGCTTCTCGACGTAGGGCGAGTGCCACGGCGCCTCGGCGCCCTCGACGCGCAGGCCCCTGACGAGCTTGTGGAGGTAGCCGAGTTCGCGGCGCAGCAGGAAGTCGACCAGGGAGATGTCGCCGGAGCTGAGGTTCTTCAGGTTGATGCCCGCGCTGAACACCCGCTTGCCGCGGTAGCGGGGGTGGCTCATCTCCCCGCCGCGCAGCAGCCCGACCCGCACGTCCGGGTCGAGGAGGGCCAGGTCGACGGCGGTCTCCATGTCGTCGACCTGCTGGTTGTCCTCGGCGTTGAGCCGGTCGTGCCGGCACATCGTCAGCCGTGCGACACCGTCCCGGCGTTCCAGCCGTACGGCTTCCAGCTCCACCACTCCCGTGCGCAGGAACTCCGGGAGCAGCCGTTCGGCGCGGGCGGTCGGCCGGAGCATGGCGTCCAGGAGGTGCGGGCCGGCGGTGGGCGACCGCAGGACGGCCCGCAGGAAGATGCCCTGGTCGATCTCGTGGCCCTCTTTGTCGGCCTGCGCACGGCTGCGCTCCTGGGCGAGGCGGCCGGCGTCCGGTACCAGCGCGGGGTAGGCGTCCGCGGCGACCGCGACCAGGTCGTCGACGCGCAGGCTCCGGGTGCGTCCGTCGGTGAGCCGGTCGTAGACGGTGTCGGCGTGGGCGTCGAGGAAGCGGGCGCGCAGGGCGCGGGCCCGGTTCTTCGCCGCTTCGGCCTCGGCGCGCTGGTGCGGGGTGCGGCGGGTCGGCTCCGGCAGGGACGCGAGGGTCTTGTCCACCTGCTCGGCGGCCTCCGTCAGCGCCGACCACTCCTGCGTCTCGTCGTGGGTGGCCACCATCAGGCGGCCTCCTCGGCGGTGCGCCGCAGCGCGCGGTCGCAGGCCGCCAGATGCGGGCCGAGGGCGTCCTCGAAGCTGGTGGTGGCCGCGTCGAGGAGCAGCTGGCGGCGCAGGGCGACCTCCTTGCCGGCCAGGCCCTTGAGGCGCTCGACGGTGGTGGCCGCGGCGGCGTCGGGCGTCTCCGTCAGCTCGTCGGCGATGCCCAGCATCAGCGCCTCGGGGGCCTGGACCGGCTGCCCGAACAGGACGGCGCGGCGGGCGCGTGCGGCGCCGGCCAGACGGGCGAGCCGGAAGACGGCCATGCCGGGCCAGGTGGCCTCCCCCTCGACGGGCAGCAGCAGCCGGCTGCTGCGGGTCGCGATGCGGACGTCGGCGGTGAGGAAGGCGTCGAGGGCCGTTCCGCCACAGTCGCCGGTCGCGACCGCGACGGTCACCGCGGGCAGCCGTTCGAGCCGCCGCAGCACCCGCTCCCACTTGGTGACGAGGGCGACGTCCAGCCCGTCGGCCCAGCCCGGCGCGGGTGCGCCGGTGACCCGCAGGATCACCGCCCCGCCCCGGTCCTCCACCTCGTCGCACAGGACGGTGACGTCCTTGACGGTCCTGATCGACAGCGGCTGGGCCCCGTCGATGGTCAGTGTCGGCACGCCGCTCAGGTCACTCACTGCGCTCTCTCCTGTCGTCACCACTGCACCAGCGCCGTCTCGAGCGTGGAGCCCGGTCCCATGGTCATCAGCACCCCGTAGTCGCCGGGCCGGGTCACCTGCTCGTCGAGGAGCCGTTCGTACGAGAAAAGGAACGATCCGCTGGACACGTTGCCGTAGTCCCGCAGGACGCCGACGGTGTGCCGCAGGTCGTGGCGGGTCAGCCCGAGGTTGACCACGACCGCGTCGATCACCTTCTTGCCGCCGGAGTGCACGAGCCAGTGGCGGATGTCGCTCCGCCGCAGCCCCGTGTCCCCGAGCAGACGGTCGACCACGATCTCGGCGTGGGCGCCGACGACGTAGGGGATCTGCGGGTCGAGATAGAAGCTGAACCGGTCCAGCTCGCGGTCCCAGTCGTAGCGCATCGCGCCGATCGCCTCGGGGATGATGCAGCTGGCGAACTTCAGGACGGTCGGGCCCTCGGTGGTCCCGGACGCCTCGTCACCGGGCCCGGCCATCAGGGCGATCGCTCCGGCGCCGTCGCCGAAGAGGCTGTTGACGACCGCGGTCCGCATCGAGCCGTCCATGGCGTACGCCGCCGAGCAGGCCTCCGTGCAGAGCACGACGGCGAGTTCGCCGGGGTGGGCGGCGGACCAGCCGGCCACGACGTTCAGCGCGTTGAGGCCCGCGTTGCAGCCCATGCCGACGATGTCGCTGCGGCTGCAGTGCCGGTCGATGCCCAGCTCACGGATCATCAGGGCGCTCAGTCCCGGGGTGAGGAACCCGGTCGACGACACACAGCACAGGTGCCGCAGATCGGAGAGTTCGGCGCCGGCCCGCTTGAGACAGGCGCGCAGGGCCTCGGCACCCATCTCGACCGCCATGGCCTTGTGCTTGTCGATCAGATCGCCCTGCGGCTCGGGCGCGCGGACGCCGTCGGCGTCCGGTTCCGGCAGGGTGAGGTGGCGCCGGTCGATGGCGCTGTTGGCGAAGACGGACGTGATCTTCGGGTCGGTGATGCCGAACGCGTCGAGCACCTCCTGCTGGGAGTAGGTGGCGGCCGAGGCGGCCGTCCCCACTCCGAGGATCCGCGGCCGGTACGGCGTCTTCAGGGCGCCGTCACCGGTCAGGGCCAGCGGCGGCCGGTCCAGGCTGACTGTCATCGAAAAGTCCACCCCCACATTCGCGGCTTGGACCGCGATCGTTGTGCGTTGCTGTTCCCGCTCACTTGCCTCGCCTTTCCGCGGAGTTCACGACGCCGGAGCCTGTGCCTCGATGAACCGGGCGAGCCGCTCGGTGCCTTCTTCGATATCGGCGGTCGTCAGATAGCTGGTGGAGAGACGGAGGGCCTGATGGCCGCCGCCTTGCGGATAGAAGTAGTTCATCGGCGTCCAGATGACGCCGAATTCCTGTGCCGACCGGGCCAGGGCCGTGTTGTCCGCCCGGAAGGGGACCTGGACGGTGAGGAAGAAGCCGCCGGTGGGCTCGTTCCAGCGCACGCCGAGGGCGGTGCGCCGGGCCTCGGGCAGCCGGGCGTCCAGGGCGCGCAGTGTGGTGCGCAGGGCGTCGCCGTAGTAGGCGGCCGGTTCCGCGTTGAGCACGGAGAGGCGGCCGTCGCCGGCCAGCAGCGCGCCCGCCACTGCGGCCTGGCTCAGGGACGAGGTGTTGACCGTCACCATGCTCTTGATCTTGGCGAGTTCACCGGCCAGCAGACCGGTCCGGCCCTCCTCGTCGACCACCTGCTGATCGGCGACGGCGAAGCCGACCCGGGCACCCGGGAAGACCGTCTTGGCGAACGAGCCGAGATGGACGACCCGGCGCGACCGGTCCAGGGACTTGAGCGTCGGCAGCGGCGTGCCGGGACTCACCCGGCGGTACGGGCTGTCCTCGATGAGGAGGATGCCGTGCCGCTCGGCCGCTTCCAGCAGCGCGCGGCGCGTCGGCAGATCGATCGTGGTCCCGGACGGGTTGGAGTGGTCGGGGATCACGTACAGGGCGCGGGGCCGCCGTCCCCGGGCGCGCTCGCGAAGGATCGCGGCCTCCAGGTCGGCGCAGGAGAGCCCGTCCTCCCGCTCCTCGACGGCGGTGACCGGCACGCCCAGCAGCCGTGCCACGCCCGTGATGCCGACATAGCAGGGGCTCGCCACGAGAAGCACGTCGTCGGGTCCGGCGGTCAGCGCCCGCACCACCAGCAGCATGGCCTCCTGGGCGCCGACCGTGATCACGATCGACTCGGGCGGTACGTCGATGTCCTCGTCCTTGCGCAGCGAGTCGGCGACGATCTCCCTGATCTGCCCTGCGGTGGGCCCGTACTGGTACAGGGCGGTGCGGATGTCCTGCTCCGTGGCTCCCTCGGCCCTCAGGTGGTCCAGATAGCCGCGGAGGTGGGTGAAGATCTGCTCGGTGTCGAAGAACCCGTCGTAGGGCCTGCCGGGCGCGAAGGAGATGGCGTCCGGGAAGCGGTGGGTGACCTCGTTGAGGAAGGTCATCGTGTCCAGGACGGGGTCGGACAG
>JABFXD010000639.1 GCA_013361925.1 Streptomyces sp.
GCTGCTCATCGAGACGTCGGGCCCCGAGAGCGAGGTCGTGAAACTGCTTCCCGCGCTCACGATCAGCCCCGACGAGCTGGACGAGGGCCTCAGCGTCCTCGCCCGCGCCGTACGGGAGACCGTCTGACGGGGAGACCGTCGGACCGTCGGACCGAAGAAGAAACGCCAATCTAGGAGGCATCGCAGCACCGTGATCGTCCGTTCGTTCAAGGACATCGAAGGCACCGACCGGCACGTGAGGTCCGCGTCGGGGACCTGGGAGAGCAAACGCATCGTCCTCGCCAAGGAGAGGGTCGGCTTCTCGCTGCACGAGACGATCCTGTACGCGGGTACGGAGACGTCGATGTGGTACGCGAACCACATCGAGGCGGTCGTCTGCGTCGAGGGTGAGGCAGAGCTGACCGACGACGAGACCGGGCGGACGTACACGATCACGCCCGGGACCATGTACCTCCTCGACGGGCACGAGCGGCACACGATGCGGATCAAGGAGGACTTCCGCTGCATCTGTGTGTTCAACCCACCCGTGACCGGCCGGGAGGACCACGACGAGAACGGTGTCTATCCGTTGCTGACCGAGGAGGGCTGAGCCCGATGACCACCATCACCGATCTGTACCCGAGCCGAGGCGCCGCCGAGGTCACCGTCCCGCGCCAGGACCCCGTCGTCTGGGGCTCCCCCGACACGCCCGGCCCGATCTCGTCCCTCGACCTCCAGTCGTACGAGCGGGACGGCTTCCTCGCCCTCGACGAACTCATCTCCGAGGACGAAGTGGCCGTCTACCACCGGGAGTTGGAGCGGCTCGTCACCGACCCGGCGATCCGCGCGGACGAGCGCTCGATCGTCGAGCCGAAGACCAAGGAGATCCGCTCGGTCTTCGAGGTGCACCGGATCAGCGAGGTGTTCGCGGCGCTGGTGCGGGACGAGCGGGTCGTCGGGCGGGCCCGGCAGATCCTCGGCTCGGACGTGTACGTCCACCAGTCCCGGATCAACGTCAAGCCGGGCTTCGGGGCCAGCGGCTTCTACTGGCACTCGGACTTCGAGACCTGGCACGCCGAGGACGGGCTGCCGAACATGCGGACGGTGTCCGTCTCGATCGCGCTGACCGAGAACCACGACACCAACGGCGGGCTCATGATCATGCCCGGCTCGCACCGGACCTTCCTCGGGTGCGCGGGGGCCACGCCGACGGACAACTACAAGAAGTCGCTGCAGATGCAGGACGCGGGCACGCCGTCGGACGAGGCGCTGACGGCGATGGCCGGGGAGTACGGCATCAAGCTGTTCACCGGCAAGGCCGGTTCGGCGACCTGGTTCGACTGCAACTGCATGCACGGGTCCGGCGACAACATCACGCCGTTCCCGCGCAGCAACGTCTTCATCGTGTTCAACAGCGTGGACAACGCGGCCGTGGAGCCGTTCGCGGCCCCCGTCAGGCGCCCGGAGTTCATTGGGGCGCGGGACTTCACTCCCGTCCGCTGAGTACCGGGTAGTCCGTGTAGCCCTTCGCGCCCCCGCCGTAGAACGTCGTACGGTCGGGGGCGTTGAAGGGTCCGCCCGTGCGCAGGCGCGACGGCAGGTCCGGGTTGGCGAGGAACAGCTGGCCGTAGGCGACGAGGTCGGCGACGCCCTCCTCGACCAGGGTGAGGGCGTCCGGCCCCGTCGGGCCCTCGGAGGCGGGGCTGAGGACGAGGACGCCGCCGAACAGCTTGCGCAGGGCGAGGGTCAGGTCGCGGATCTCACCGACCTCCATGATGTGCAGATACGCCAGGTCCAGCGGCTCCAGCGCGGCGACGAGCGCGGTGTACGTCGGCTCCGGATCGGGCTCGTGGATGTCGTTGAGGGGGTTGCCGGGCGACAGCCGCAGGCCGGTGCGGTCGGCGCCGATCGCGGCGGTGACGGCCCGGGCGATCTCGACGGCGAGGCGGATGCGGTTCTCGACGGAGCCGCCCCATTCGTCGGTGCGGTGGTTGGAGCCGGGTGCCAGGAACTGGTGGATCAAGTAGCCGTTGGCGCCGTGCAGTTCCACGCCGTCGAAGCCCGCCTCGATCGCGTTGCGGGCGGCAGTGACGAAGTCGTCGACGGTGGCGCGGATCTCGTCGCCGGTCAGCTCGCGCGGGACGACGTACTCCTTCGGACCCTCGTGGGTGAACACCTGGCCGTCGGCGGCCACCGGCGAGGCGCCGACCGGGGTCAGCCCGTCGGGCAGCAGGACCGGGTGGCCGATCCGGCCGGTGTGCATGAGCTGGGCGAAGATCCGGCCGCCGGCCGCGTGCACGGCGTCGGTCACCGTGCGCCAGGCGGCGACCTGCTCGGCGCTGTGCAGGCCCGGGGTGTCGGGGTAGCCCTGGCCGACGGCGGAGGGCTGGATGCCCTCGGTGACGATCAGCCCGGCGGAGGCGCGCTGGGCGTAGTACTCGGCGGTGAGCCCGGTCGGCAGGCCGCCGACGCCGGCCCGGCTGCGGGTCATCGGCGCCATCGCGATGCGGTTGGCGAGGGGGGTGCCGGCGAGGTCGACGGGGTCGAAGGCGGTGGTCATGGGGGCTCCTGAGACGAAGGGCGAGATACGGGCAGGTGATGCGCACGGCCGGCTTGTGTGCCGGTTTATGTGGTCGGCCAAGTAATTCAACCGGGGGTCACCCTAGCCCATTCCTTGGTCGGCCAAGCAAATTCCGCGGGCGCGTATCCTTCCAGGCAGGAACCTGCGAGAACGGCGAGAACGGGGAGCCCCATGGAGGCCACCAAGGAGGCGGAGACCCGCCCCGCGTGTACCGAGCTGCCCTCGGCGGCCCACGGCGGGCCGGTCAGCCACGCGCTCTCACGCGCCGCGCGGCTGCACCGCAAGGCCGCGGGGAAGCTGCTGCGCGGGCTGGGGCTGCACGCCGGTCAGGAGCTGGTGATGATGCACCTGTGGGAGCGCGGCCCGGCCCGCCAGTCGGAGCTGATCAGACTTCTCGACCTCGACCCGTCCACGGTCACGAAGATGCTCCAGCGCCTGGAGCAGGCGGGTCACGTCCGGCGCCTGCCCGACCCGGCGGACCGCCGCGCGGTCCTCGTCGAGGCCACCGACGCCAGCGCCCCTCTGCTCACCGAGGTCGAGAAGGCCTGGGGTGTCCTGGAGGAGAACACCCTCACCGGCCTCACACCGGCCGAGCGCGGCCAGCTCCTCGACCTGCTGGTGAAGGTCGAGAACAACCTCTGCGGCAGGGGCACCGAGGACTGACCGGGCCGGCGGCGGCTACCGCCGGGAGAGCTGCCCCGCCCGTTCAGGAGGACGGCGCGGACAGCGCGTCCAGCAGGCGGTCCACGTCCTCGACCGTGTTGTAGAGGTGGAAGGCGGCCCGCAGGTTGCCCGCGCGGTCGGAGACCTCGATCCCGGCCTCGCTCAACTCGCCCTGGCGGGGGCCGAGTCCGGGCACCGAGACGGTCGGGGCGCCCGGGGACGGCACCGGGGTGCGGCCGAGCGCGGCCAGGCCGGTGCGGAAGCGGTCGGCGAGGGCGAGGTCATGGGCCCTGATGGCGTCCACGCCGAGTTCCGCCAGGAGTTCGAGGGAGTGGCGGGCCGCCGCGTAGGAGAAGAGGGCCGGGCTCTCGTCGAACCGCCGTGCGGAGTGGGCGAGTTCGTCGATCGGGCCGTAACACGCGTCCCAGGGGCGCTCCCCCGCCACCCAGCCGGCGAACAGCGGGGGGAGTCCCCCGAGGTCCTCCGGGACGACCAGGAACGCCACACCCCGCGGGCAGACGAGCCACTTGAAACCGACGCAGGCGGAGTAGTCGTACGCGTTCGCGTCCAGGGCCAGCCAGCCGGCGGCCTGGGAGGCGTCCACGTAGGTGCGCGCGCCGTGTGTCCGCGCGGCCTCGCGGATCGCCGGGAGGTCGGCGATCCGTCCGTCGGCGGACTGGGCGGCGCTCACCGCGACCAGGGCGGTGCCGGGGCGGACGGACTCGGCGATCCGCTCCAGCGGGACGCTGCGGACCTTAAGGTCGGCGCGGACGTGGAAGGGGTTCACCAGGGAGCTGAAGTCGCCCTCGGCCGTGAGGACTTCGGCGCCCGCGGGGAGGGACGCGGCGATCAGGCCGCTGTAGACGGCGACCGAGGCACCGGCCGCGACCCGGCTGTCGGGCACGCCGACGAGGCGGGCGTAGGCGGTGCGGCTCGCCTCGACGTCCCCGAACATGTCGGTCGGGTCACCGGCGGCGGACGACTCCACGGCGGTGCGCATCGCGGCCACGGCGCGGGCCGGGAGCAGGCCGGTGCTCGCGGTGTTGAGGTAGGTGTTCTTCGGGGCGAACTCGGCACGGACGAGGCTCTCGAAGGTGTCCATGGATCCACTGTGGGCTTCCGGGAACTCCCCGTCCATTGCCGATTTTTACGTGGTTTCGCTAAGTGATGCTTATAGATGGGCCCTGAGCTGGGGTTCTCTACCGCTGCGGTACCGCGCAGCCGTCGGGGCCGCAGGCCTCCGCGTCGCCCTGGCCGCTCTGTTCGATCAGCTGGAGCGGGGAGTGCTCGCCCCAGGCCTGGCTCAGTGCCTGCGCGAAGACCTCGGCGGGCTGGGCGCCGGAGACGCCGTACTTGCGGTCCAGCACGAAGAAGGGCACGCCGTTCGCGCCGAGCTCGGCGGCCTCGCGCTCGTCGGCGCGGACGTCGTCGGCGTAGGCGGTGGGGTCGGCGAGGACCTTGCGGACGTCGTCGGCGTCGAGGCCGGCGGCGACGGCCAGCTCCACGAGGCGCTCGTCGCCCTCGCTGAAGACGGAGCGCTCCTCGGCGAAGTTCGCCTGGTAGAAGGCCTGGATCAGCTCGTTCTGCCTGCCCTGTTCCTTGGCGAGGTGGAGCAGACGGTGCATGTCGAAGGTGTTGCCGTGGTCGCGGTCACGGGTGCGGTACGCGAGGCCCTCGGCGGCGGCCTGGGCGCCGAGGTTCTCCTCGCCGGCCTGGGCCTGGGCCTCGCTCATGCCGTACTTCTTGGTGAGCATCTTGATCACGGGCTGGACGTCGCCCTTGGCGCGGCCGGGGTCCAGCTCGAAGGAGCGGTGCACCACCTCGACGCCGTCACGGTGCGGGAAGGCCTCCAGCGCCTTCTCGAAGCGGGCCTTGCCCACGTAGCACCAGGGGCAGGCGATGTCGCTCCAGATCTCGACGCGCATGTTCTCGGCTCTCTCTCCAGGTCGGCGGGGATGGTGAGTGAACGTTCAAGCAGCTGGGTTCATTCCCCGCACGTTCGAACGCGGCTGCGGGTGACGCCCCCAGGGGCGCGGGGAACTGCGCGACCGGCCACGACGCTGCCGCAGTCGCCCGGCATACCGTGCGCGGCACCCTGTCAGGCGGCGTTTCTCGTTCCGACGCGGCTGAACTGGGTCCGGTACGCCGTCGGGGTGAGGCCGGTGCGGCGGACCAGGTGGGTGCGGAGGGAGTCCGCTGTGCCGAGGCCGGCGGATCTGGCCACCTGGTCCATCGGGAGGGCGGTGGTCTCCAGGAGTTCCTTGGCTCGCTCCACCCGCTGGTGGAGCAGCCACTGAAGCGGGCTGACACCGCTCTCCGCGTGGAAGCGGCGGGTCAGGGTGCGGACGCTGACGCCGGCATGGCGGGCCAGGTCGGTGAGGGTGAGGGGCTTGTCGAGGTTGCGCATGGCCCAGCCCCGGGTGTCGGCGCAGGCCGTGCCCCGTTCGGGCGGCAGCGGTGTGTGGGTGAACTGGGTCTGACCGCCCGGCCTGACCGGGGCCACCAGGGCCAGGCGGGCGACCTCGTTGGCGGTGGCCGCCCCGTAGTCCGTGCGGATCATGTGCAGGCACATGTCGATACCGGCCGCGTAGCCGGAGGAGGTGAGGATCTGGCCGTCCTCGACGTACAGGACGTCGCCCTTGAGGTCGAGTGCCGGATAGCGGTCCCGCAGCTCGTCCGCCAGCTGCCAGTACGTCGTCGCGCTGCGGCCGTCCAGCAGCCCCGCCTCGGCCAGCACGAAGGCACCGCTGCAGATGGAGGTGACCCGTTTGCCGGCGCCTGCCGCCTCGCGTACGGCGGCGACCGTGCGGGGGTCCGGCGCGTAGCGCTCCCCCGTGCCGGCGAGCAGCACCGTGTCGGCGGCGCGGACGGCTTCGAGGCCCCGGCTCACCTGCAGCTCCAGCCCACCGGTGGTAGCCACCGGGCCGGGGTCCGGGGTGCAGACGGTCACCTCGTAGCCGGGCGTCCCGTCGATCTCCACCTTCGCGAACAGCAGCTCCGGAATGGCAAGGTTGAACATCGAGACCGGCGACGGCGCGATGACGGCGATGCGGTGCGGTCCCCGCTGCTGCGACATGGCCAGAACCTCCGGGTGCATGGCATTCAGGCCACTACTGTACTTCCCCGAAGATCCGCAGCATGAGGACATGCCAACGGACGAGACGCTCATGGATCATCAACTGACCAAAGATTCGGCTGAGTTGAAACCTTCCCCCGCCCTCACCCTCGCCGCCGCCCTCCTCGGCTTCGCGCTGATCACCCTCGACGCGTCCGTGGTCAACGTGGCCCTCCCCTCGATCGGTTCCGCGCTCGGTGGCGGCATGTCCGGTCTGCAATGGGTCGTGGACGCCTACACCCTCGCGTTCGCCGCGCTGATGCTGTCCACCGGCGCCTTCGCCGACCGGGCCGGGGCCAGCCGGGCATACGGCATCGGCATCACCGTCTTCACCCTCGCCTCGGCGGCCTGCGGTCTCGCCCCCGCCCTCCCCGCGCTGATCGGTGCGCGGGTGGTCCAGGGGGTGGCCGCGGCCGTCGTCCTGCCCGCGTCGCTGGCTCTCGTGCGGCAGGCGTACGACGATCCCGCCCCGCGCGCCCGTGCGGTGGCCGTCTGGGCCGCGGGCGGGTCCGTCGCGGTGGCCCTGGGCCCGGTCGCGGGCGGCGCGTTGACGGCCGCCTGGGACTGGCGAGGCATCTTCTTCGTCAACCTGCCGCTGGGAGCGGTGGCGTTGGCGCTGCTGGTGCGCGCCCCGCGCTCACCGCGTCGTCCGGCGCCGCTGGATCTGCCGGGTCAGGTGGCGGCGGCGGTGACGCTGGCCTCGCTGACGTTCGCCGTGATCGAGGGCGGGTCAATGGGGTGGGTGGCCTGGGGAGTTGCGATCGCGGCGGCGGTGGCCTTCGCCCGGATCGAGCTGCGGCATCCCCATCCCGTCGTCCCGTTCGGCCTGTTCCGCAATCTGACCGTCTCCGTGGCGGTCGCGGTGGGGGCGGCGTGCAGCGTGGCGTTCTACGGTTCCGTCTTCGTCTTCTCGCTCTTCTTCCAGCAGGTCCAGGGGCGTTCCGCGCTCTACGCCGGGCTGATGTTCCTGCCGATGTCCGCGCTGATCGGCGCGACGAACCTGCTGTCGGGCAAGCTGGCCGGCCGGTACGGGGCACGGCTGCCCATGCTGGTCGGCCAGGGCCTCGCGCTCGTCGGGCTGCTGCTGCTCCTGTACGTCGACGAGACCACGCCCCCGGCCCTGGTGGCGGCGCTGCTCGTGCCGCTCGCCCTCGGCTGCGCGCTGACGGTGCCGCCGCTCACCACCCTGATGATGGAGGCGGTGCCGGCCGAGCGGGCGGGTCTCGCGGCGGGCGTCCTCAACGCGGCCCGGCAGGTCGCCGGAGGGCTGGGCATCGCGGTGTTCGGGGCGCTGGTGGCCGGTGGCTTCGTGGCCGGGATGCGGCTGAGCCTGGCCATCAGCGCTGCCCTGTTCGCGGTGACCTGGCTGGTCAGCTTCCGTCTCGCAGGTCCTGCATCCAGTTAGGGCGGAACTCCAGGTGGTCGTACGTCACCACGCACCCCTCCCCCATCGGCGACTGCGTCATGAAGCCGACCAGGGCGGCGCCGGTCTCCTTCTCCTCGCCCAGGGTGAAGAGCCGGACGAAGGTCCAGTGCTTGCCGTCGCGGGACGCGTGGAAGGCGAACGCCCGCCCGGTGCGGCTCACTCTGAGCCAGACCGAACTGCCCTCCACGGTGAAGGAGTTGGCGTCGTCCGAGTGCCCCCGGGTGACCACCGTGCAGACGGTGGGCACGTCCGGGGAGTACTCCAGGCAGAGCTTGGCCCAGGCCCGGTCGCCGACATGGACGTA
>JABFXD010000541.1 GCA_013361925.1 Streptomyces sp.
CACCTCCGCCCTCGTCGGCGCGAGCAGCCCGCAGCAGATCGAGGACAGCGTCGGCACGATCCGCAACCTCGACTTCGACGCCGAGGAGCTGGCCCGCATCGACGCGGTGATCAAGAAGTAACGCGCTTCCGGAGGCGGGCGGTCACCACACCGCCCGCCTCCTTCCCCGGGTCACGCCCCCTCGGGCACCCGGTCCAGGAAGCCGTACACCTGCCGGATGCGGCCCTCGTCGTCGAGGGCGATCACGTCGGAGCCGGCGACGGGCGCGCTGCCGTCGGACTCGTTCACCAGCTCCCAGGAGAAGCGCGCGGTGTCGTGATGGCCGTCCACGGCCCCGGTGGGGCGGAAGACGAACCCCGGGAACTGCTCGTGCACCGCCGCGATGAGCCCGGCGATCGCCTCATGCCCGCTGACATCGGCCAGGGGGTCGGTGTAGCCGCCGTCCGCGGCCCAGGCCGCCGCCACCGCTTTGGTCAGCGTCTCCTGGTCGTCGGCGTTCCACGCCTCGAAGTAACGGGCTACGGCGCTCTCGTGGCGGTCGGTGGTCGCGGACATGGGGCATCAGCCTCCGTCGAGGTCGAATCTGCTGGTCAGGTCCCGGATCTCGGTCGCGCCGACCCGGTACCGCAACCATGCCCGCACCGCCTCGGACCGTCGATTACCCCTCGGGTAATCGACGGGTGCCGCATTTCGGCCAACTCCCGCTGTGAATATGCCAGGAGAGTGGCCAAAAAGTCGTGGTGACAGTGTTTCAGTAGTGAACATACTCAACTGACAGGGCATTCACATCCAGCGAGGATGCCATCACACACCGCACATGAACCGCGGTACCCGCCGCACGAGAGCCGCACCGAAAGCGAGGCCAGCCGAGAGGCACACTACGCACCGGGGGAGTGAACGTGCACGACGAATTCCTGTGCCATGTCACCGCGTACGGAACCTGCGGAGGGCAGCGCATCGGCGTACCGCTCGGCAGCTACCGGGCCCCCACCCTCGCCCTCGCCCTGTGGTGGTTACGGGACCGGGCGTCCTGGATCGCCGAGCGCCTCGACCCGCAGCCCGAGATCAGCCGCATTCCGCAGAGCGCGCTCGTCCCCGTCGCCCCCTCCGCCCCCGACGTCCCGGCCGTGCTCCGCGCCTGGTGCGGGGACGCCGCCCAACAGGAGCTCGTCGCCGAGGAGTTGGCCGCCGGACGGCTGATCCGGATCGCCACCAGCGACGACACCACCGAGTACGAACTGCTCGCCGAGTCGGTGGACGCCCTGCGGATGCAGCGCACGATCCCGGCCCTGGTCGTCTCCGTCGGCTGAGGCGCACCGCGCGTCCACCGGGTCACTTCGCCCAATAGGCGCACATCTGGACGAATCGATAGAATCTCGGCATGGCAGAGCGGTCGAGCGCCCCGGCTGCGCCCGAACTCGTCCTGGAGACCGAGACCGGCTCCACCGTGATGAGTCCGGGCCACGACTACCACGTCGGACGCGACCCCCTGAGCGACATCGTGATCGACGACGCCCGGGTCTCCTGGCACCACGCGGTGCTGCGGCCCGAGGCCGATCACTGGACGCTGGCCGACGAGCACAGCACCAACGGCACCTACGCCGACGGCTTCCGGATCGACGAACGCGACGTCGGCCCCGGCTGTGTGATCCGCTTCGGCAGCCCCTCCGACGGGCCGCGCGTGGTCCTGGTCGCCCCGGAGCGGCCCTCGGCCGTGTCCGCCGTGTCGATGCCCGCCCTCACCGGCACCTTCCGGCAGCCCACCACCGTCCGCCCGCTGCCCAGCCGCACCGTCCGCATCGGCCGCGCCGACGACAACGACCTGGTCATCGACGACCTGGTCGTCTCCCGCCGGCACGCCGAACTGCGCGCCCTTCCCGACGGCGGCTACGAGATCGTCGACCTCGGCAGCCACAACGGCACCTACCTCAACGGCGCCCCCGTCACCCGCGCCCCGCTCGGCCCCGGTGACGTCGTCGGCATCGGCCACTCGGCGTTCTGTCTGGTCGGTGACGAGTTGCAGGAGTACGTCGACACCGGCGAGGTCTCCCTCGACGTCCAGGATCTGAGCGTCGCCGTCGACCACGGCCGCAAGACGCTCCTGGACCAGGTGTCGTTCCCGGTCGGGGAGAAGTGCCTGCTCGCGGTCGTCGGCCCGAGCGGCGCCGGGAAGTCCACCCTCCTCGGCGCCCTCACCGGCCAGCGCCCCGCCGACCACGGCACGGTCCTGTACGACGGCCGCGACCTCTACCGCGACTACGCCGAGCTGCGCCAGCGCATCGGCCTGGTCCCGCAGGACGACATCCTGCACGCCCAGCTCACCGTCCGCGCCGCCCTCACCTACGCCGCCGAACTGCGCTTCCCTCAGGACACCGCCAAGGCCGAGCGGCAGGCGCGGGTCGAGGAGGTCATCGGCGAGCTGGGCCTGGACCAGCGCGCCGACCAGCCCGTGCACAGCCTCTCCGGCGGTCAGCGCAAGCGCGTCAGCGTCGCCCTGGAACTGCTCACCAAGCCCTCGCTGCTCTTCCTCGACGAGCCGACCTCGGGCCTCGACCCCGGCATGGACCGCTCGGTGATGCACATGCTCCGCGGTCTCGCCGACGACGGCCGGACCGTCATCGTCGTCACCCACAGCGTCCTCAGCCTCGACGTCTGCGACCGGCTCCTCGTCCTCGCGCCCGGCGGGCGGATCGCCTACTACGGCCCGCCCGAGGACACCCTCGCCTACTTCGGTTACCGGCAGTGGCCTGAGGCCTTCGAGGCCTTCGAGCGGGACCAGGACCGGGACTGGGCCGGACAGTTCCGCGCCTCGCACTTCCACCGGCAGTACGTCGCCGACGCCACCGGACAGCCCCGGGTGCCGCGATCCGGCCCCGTCGTGATCACCCCGCCCCCGCGCCCCCGCAGCCGCGGCGCCCAGCTCGGCACCCTGATCCGCCGCTACGCCACCGCCCTCGGCGCCGACCGCACCTTCCTCGCCATCATGATCGCGCTGCCGTTCGTGATGGGGGCCATGGCCCGCGCCCTGGCCGGCAGCAAGCTGACGCAGGAGACGGCGATGAACGCGCTGCTGATCCTGTGTGTCGGAGGCGTGCTCACGGGGGCCGCCAACGCGGTGCGCGAACTGGTCAAGGAACGCACCATCTACCAGCGCGAGCGGGCCGTGGGCCTGTCCAGATCGGCGTACCTGATGTCGAAGATCGTCGTCCTGGGCACGGTCACCGTCCTCCAGGCCGTGGTCCTGACCCTGGTCGCCCTCCTCGGCGTGGACCTCAACGCACCCGGCGGCGAAGGCGTGTTGATGCCGCCCCTTGTCGAGATCACCGTGGCCGTCGCCCTCCTGGCGTTCACCGCGATGATGCTCGGCCTGCTGATCTCCGCGCTGGTCCGCAAGGAGGAGGTGACGATGCCGCTCCTGGTGCTGCTCGCCATCGTCCAGGTCGTGTTCTGCGGTGCCCTGTTGAAGCTGGACGGAGTGCCGGGCCTTGAGCAGCTGTCCTGGCTGGTGCCCTCGCGGTGGGCGCTCGGCGCGATGGCCGGCACGGTGGGGCTCGCCCGGATCGTGCCCGGCGAACTGACCGCCGATCCGCTGTTCCGGCACTCGGCGAAGATCTGGCTGCTCAACGTGGCGATGCTCGTCGTGCTGTCGGCCGTCTTCGGATACGCGGTCTCCCGGCTGCTGCGCCGCCATGAACCGGCCGTCCTGCGGAAGTCATGATGACCACCCCCGGCTTCCGGCCCACCCACGTCGTCCCCCAGCACGGCATGCCCGCCTGGGAGGCCCCCGACCCCGCCCGCCCCACCGTGCCCCTCGACCCGCTGCTGCCGGTCCAGCTCGTGGAACGGCGCGGCGACTGGGGGCACGTCCTGTGCGCCAACGGCTGGTCGGCGTGGGTCGACGGCCGCTGTCTGGTCGCCGTACCCAAGGACCCACCCCTCGCGGACGCGCCCCTCGCCCACACCGCCGACCCCCGCCCGCTGCTCGCCCGCGCCGACGAGACGCTCGCCCGCTACCGCTCCGCGGTCGAGGAACTGGCGGGCGGCGGCCTGGACGGCGAGGCCTTCCAGAGCCGCACCCGGGGCCTGCGGATCGGGGTCGTCGTCGACGGGGAGTCGGTCTGGCTGTACGACGCCCAGCACGGCCGCTGGGTCTACGCCGACGGCACCCGGCTGAGCACCTACGCCGCCGAGGACGCGCCGCGCGCCGCCGCCGGGGACCCCGGTCCCACCGCGCCGCGCGCCACGGCCGGAGACCCCGGACACGCCCCCACCCAGGTCGTGACGCCCGATGGCCCGTGACACCAGCCTCTTCTCCGGGCGGCCCTCCGAGCTGGTCGGGCGGCAGATCGCCGGCTACCGCATCGAGCGGGAGATCGGCCGCGGCGGCATGGCCGTCGTCTACCGCGCCCGCGACCTGCGTCTGGACCGCACGGTCGCGCTCAAGCTCCTCGCCCCCGAACTCGCCCGCAACGACACCTTCCGCCGCCGCTTCACCCATGAGTCGCGGGCCGCCGCCGCGATCGACCACCCGCACATCGTCCCGGTCTTCGAGGCGGGCGAGACGGACGGCGTCCTGTACATCGCCATGCGCTACGTCGAGGGCAGCGACCTGCGGCACCTCCTCGACCGGCGGGGCCCGTTGGCGCCCGCCGTGGCCCTGCGGATCGCCGCCCAGATCGCCTCCGCGCTGGACGAGGCCCACGACCACGGGCTGGTCCACCGGGACGTGAAGCCCGGCAACATCCTGATCGCCCGGGGCACCGACAGCGACCACCCCGAGCACGCCTATCTCACCGACTTCGGCCTGACGAAGAAATCCCTGTCCCTGACCGGCTTCACGACGGTCGGCCAGTTCGTCGGCACCCTCGACTACGTGGCCCCCGAGCAGATCTCCGGCAAGCCCGTCGACGGCCGCTGCGACGTCTACGGCTTCGCCTGTGTCGTCTACGAGACCCTCGCGGGCCGCCCCCCGTTTCGCCGCGACGACGACATGGCCCTGCTCTGGGCCCACCAGTACGACGAGCCGCCCCCACTGACCGAGTCCCGGCCCGATCTGCCGCCCGACCTCGACACCGTCTTCGCCAAGTCCCTCGCCAAGAGCCCCGACGACCGGCACGCCACCTGCCTCGCCTTCGTCGCCGCCCTGCGCCTGGCCGCGACCGGCGCGAGCGCCGGCCACGCGCCGACAGAGGTCGCGATGAAGACCGTGGAGCCCCAGCGGACGGCGCCGAAGCAGCCACCACCGTGGGCCCAGCCGGTGTTCCGGGGCGGCTGAACCGCCTCCTCTTCGGATCAGCCCGACTCCGCCTGCTCCTGCCGTCTTACCGGGCGCGCCAGCAGGCCGCCCAGGAAGCCCGCGGCCAGACCCCACAGTGCCGCGAGGCCGACGGCGGTCCACAAGTGCGGCTTCAGCAGGAGTTCACCGTTCAGATCGCCGCCGAGGTCGCCGATGCCGAGGACCGAGAGGCCGTAGTGGGCCGAGATGCGGCCGACGAGACAGATCATCAGCACCGTCAGGGCCAGGGCCACCGCCAGGTGCAGGGCGTGCTGCCAGGCACGCGTCCGCGCCGGGGAACGCGCCGCCATCACGAACCCGGCCGCGAGCACCAGCACCGCGTCGACCGCCACCAGCCACCACACCCTGCCGTCGTACTCGGCGAGGGTGGAGAGGTTCAGCGTGGCGGTGTCCTTGGAGCGCAGCACCTCGTCGAGGACGTGAGGCATCGGCAGCCCGAACGGGCCCTCCACGCGGCCGTCCCAGGTGGCGCCGAGGCCGAGCGTGAACGTCAGCCAGACCAGGTTCGGCAGACCGAGCAGGAGCACCGCCAGCGTCTCCACCGGGTAGTCGCCCGTCACCGCCACGACCAGACCGATGACGGCGCCCAGGACCACGAAGGCGAGCAGCAGCACGACCATCGCGTACGCCGCCGGCCGTACCGACGCCTGGAAGCGCAGCAGCCGGCCAGGCAGCGGCGCCCCGCGCGAGACCAGCAGCGCCAGTACCAGCACACCCGCCAGCCAGAGCAGACCGAAGACCAGCGTGAGCGGCATGTCCGTCGTGAAGCCGACCTTCGGGGTGACGCCGAACAGGTCGCCGAGGTCCGACAGGGCGCTCTCGCCGAGGGAGAGCGTGAAGGTCTGGCGGGCTCCTAGGGCGAGAGCTACCAGGGCGGCCAGCCACAGCACGGCGACCCGCGCCGCCCAGCCCGTCAGCTCCGCGGCGCTCGCGACCGCCCGGTGCCGCAGAGGCCGTAGGAAGAGAGCGGCGATGACGAGGGCGCCGACCAGGGTGACCGACAGCGGGATCACGGTGAGCCCGGCCTGGGTGTCGGCCAGGGCCCCGGCGTTCCCGGAGAGCTCGATCGTGCCGCCCACCGCCGTGACGACCGTCGCCGCCACGACCCGCGGGAACGCTCCGTCGGGCAGGTCCGCCGCCCCGGCCGCCCACAGCCCCAGCGCGGCGGTCACGCCCATCGCGAGCAGTCCGGACAGCACGGTCACGGCTGCCTGGACCCAGCCGTGCGGGGCAACGGCCTGGTCGGAGCGGGTTCTCGGGCTCACCCTGCCCACGCTAAGCAGCGCCCGGGGACCCTGCCCGCCGGGAGAGCCGTCCGCGTCGGCTTGCGAGCCGCACCGGACCGGAGCACACAATGGGAAAACATCCTGAACAAAAGCGGCATGACCGTTGGAAGCCGCTGAAGTGTCACGTCGGGAAGAAGGGCTCGTGAGCTCCGAACCTCCGTCCTCCGGCCGACCCACCGGACCGCCCTCAGGTCCGCTGTCGGGTCCCTCCCAGCCGCCCTCGGGGCCGCCGTCGCAGCCACCGGGCAGCACCGGGGGAGCACCCCCACCGGAACCCCGCCGCCCCTGGTGGCGGTCCGTGTCGCGGGTGGCCGTGCTCGCCGCCGCGGTCGTGGCCGCCGTGGTGGTGGCGCTCGTCCTCACCCGCTCCGACGGCGGCGGCTCCGGCAAGGACGGCGAGGTCTTCCTCCAGGCCGCGTCCAAGACCGGCCCGGACCCCTTCACCGAGTCGACGGCGACCGACAGCTCCGCCCCACCCGTCTCCGCCTCCCCGGCCGGCGAGTCCACCGCGGCCAACGCGGTACGGGGCGTCGACGGCGGAGCGCCGGGCCTCTACGGCGGCACCCGCAACGTCTCCAGCTGCGATGTGGAGGCCCAGATCAAGGCCCTTCAGGCGGCCCCCGCGAAGAACAGGGCCTTCGCCTCCGTGGCAGGGGTCCAGCCGTCCGGCGTGCCCGCCTATCTGCGTGCGCTCACCCCCGTGCAACTGCGCATGGACACCCGCGTCACCAATCACGGTTACCGTGACGGCGCCGCCACCAGCTACCAGGCCGTCCTCCAGACCGGCACCGCCGTCCTCGTCGACGGCCACGGCGTGCCCCGCGTGCGCTGCGCCTGCGGCAATCCGCTCGCCCCGCCGGTCGCCCAGCGCAGCACCCCCCAGCGGACGGGCGACTCCTGGCCGGCGTACCGCCCCTCGAACGTCGTCGTGGTCACTCCGTCGGTCACGGTCATCAACGTCTTCGTGATCTACGACCCCGACGACGACCAGTGGATCGCCCGTCACCGTGGCGACACGGGCCACAAGGACCAGCACGCCGATCCGCCGACGCACCCCTCGCCGTCCGTGACCATGACGACGCCGAGTCCTCCGACGTCGCCACCCACCACGCCGTCCTCCCCGGAGCCGTGTGTCTCCACGGACACCGCGACACCCACCGACACCCCGACCGGCACGCCCACCGACTCGGCGACGCCGTGTCCCCCGACGTCCGCGAGCCCGTCCTCGCCCCCGCCGAACATCGAGCCGTTGGTCCCCGAACCGCAGACGGAACCGGGGACGACCCAGGAGGACACGCCGCAGGACGACACCTCCTCCGACACCTCCGCACCGAATGCCGCGGACGTGACGTCGCCGCCGGTGTGACCGACACGACCCGTTATGGGGACTGCGGCGCGCGGCTCGGGGTACGAGCACTGGTGCAGCAGCGTCCGGCGAGGC
>JABFXD010001043.1 GCA_013361925.1 Streptomyces sp.
TACAAAGCCCAGCTCAACGTCATCGACACCGTCGTCTACCACCAGACGATCAGTCCCCGGCCAAAGGGCGCGAGCAGTTCGGACGTGCTCGCGTCGCTCGGCACCTATCTGAAGCTCGACGGACCGGCCGGAGGCTCCAGCGGGCGGATCAACACCTCGATCGGTGCCGGGTACGAGGAGGGGACCGGGCTGGAGAAGGGCTCGTACTACGCCTGGGGCTACGTCAATCTGGTCGATGCCGACTTCACGTACACCTGCGGGGACGGCGAGCCCGCCAAGGGCCATGTCCGCAGCTGGGACAAGACCGGCTCCGACTTCCGCTCCTGTGCCGAGGCGGCGCCGAGCGAGAGCGGCCGGGAGGCCGCCGCCCGCCGCTGTCCGACCGGCTCGAAGGCCGCGCGGGAGGCCTGAAACAGGCCCCCGGAGGCCGTCCCTGTCAATGCCACGTACCATGGGGTGAGGCCGTGGCATGTACAGCCCGGCAGGGTCCGCGTCGCACAGACGTACGCGCAGGCCCCTTCCACACCACTCCGGGAGTACGCCGCACTATGGCCACGCGCCACGACATCCGCAATGTCGCCATCGTCGCCCACGTCGACCACGGCAAGACCACCATCGTCGACGGCATGCTGAAGCAGGCCGGCGCCTTCGCCGCGCACCA
Source organism: Streptomyces sp. (assembly GCA_013361925.1). GTDB lineage: Bacteria > Actinomycetota > Actinomycetes > Streptomycetales > Streptomycetaceae > Streptomyces. The sequence goes on from JABFXD010001043.1 coordinate 662, forward strand.
GCTCGAAGGCGTCGACGACCGCATGATGGACTCGAACGACCTGGAGCGTGAGAAGGGCATCACGATCCTGGCCAAGAACACGGCCGTGAAGTACCACCCGAAGGATGGCGGCGACGTCATCACCATCAACATCATCGACACCCCCGGTCACGCCGACTTCGGTGGCGAGGTCGAGCGTGGTCTGTCGATGGTCGACGGTGTGGTGCTGCTGGTCGACGCCTCCGAGGGCCCGCTGCCGCAGACCCGCTTCGTGCTGCGCAAGGCGCTCCAGCAGCGGCTGCCCGTCATCCTCTGCATCAACAAGACGGACCGTCCGGACTCCCGGATCGACGAGGTCGTCAACGAGACCTACGACCTCTTCCTCGACCTGGACGCGGACGAGGAGCAGATCGAGTTCCCGATCGTCTACGCCTGCGGCCGTGACGGCATCGCCTCGCTGACCAAGCCGGAGAACGGCACGGTCCCGGCCGACTCCAACAGCCTGGAGCCGTTCTTCTCGACGATCCTCCAGCACATCCCGGCCCCGACCTACGACGAGGACGCGCCGCTCCAGGCCCACGTCACCAACCTGGACGCCGACAACTTCCTCGGCCGTATCGCGCTGCTCCGCGTCGAGCAGGGCGAGCTGCGCAAGGGCCAGACCGTCACGTGGATCAAGCGCGACGGCTCCATGTCCAACGTGCGCATCACCGAGCTGCTGATGACCGAGGCGCTCACCCGCAAGCCCGCCGAGGTGGCGGGCCCCGGTGACATCTGTGCCGTCGCCGGTATCTCGGACATCATGATCGGCGAGACCCTCGCCGACCCGGAGAACCCGATCCCGCTGCCGCTGATCACGGTCGACGAGCCCGCGATCTCCATGACCATCGGCACCAACACCTCGCCGCTGGTCGGCCGGGGCGGCACCGGCAAGGGCGCCGACAACAAGGCGGCCGTCAAGGACCGCAAGGTCACCGCCCGCCAGGTCAAGGACCGCCTGGACCGCGAGCTGATCGGTAACGTCTCGCTGCGCGTCCTCGACACCGAGCGTCCCGACGCCTGGGAGGTCCAGGGCCGTGGTGAGCTCGCGCTCGCCATCCTGGTCGAGCAGATGCGCCGCGAGGGCTTCGAGCTGACCATCGGCAAGCCGCAGGTCGTCACCAAGGAGGTCGACGGCAAGACGTACGAGCCCGTCGAGCGCATGACGATCGACGTGCCCGAGGAGCACATGGGCGCGGTCACGCAGCTCATGGGCGTCCGCAAGGGCCGCATGGACAACATGTCCAACCACGGCTCGGGCTGGGTGCGCATGGAGTTCGTCGTGCCGTCCCGCGGTCTCATCGGCTTCCGGACCGAGTTCCTGACCCAGACCCGCGGTACGGGCATCGGGCACTCCATCCACGAGGGCTTCGAGCCCTGGTTCGGCACCCTGCAGACCCGTAACAACGGCTCCCTGGTCGCCGACCGCTCCGGTGCCGTCACCGCCTTCGCGATGACGAACCTCCAGGAGCGCGGTGTGCTGTTCACCGACCCCGGCACCGAGGTGTACGAGGGCATGATCGTCGGCGAGAACTCGCGCTCCGACGACATGGACGTGAACATCACCAAGGAGAAGAAGCTCACGAACATGCGGTCGTCGTCGGCCGACTCGTTCGAGGCGATCGTGCCGCCCCGCAAGCTCTCCCTGGAGCAGTCCCTGGAGTTCTGCCGCGACGACGAGTGCGTGGAGGTCACCCCGGAGGCGGTCCGCATCCGCAAGGTGAACCTGGACGCCCGCGAGCGCGCCCGCGCCGCGAGCCGCGCCAAGCACGGCTGATCGCCGATCAGTTCCTGAGCCCGGGCACCCCCATCAAGGGGGGTGCCCGGGCTTTTTGCAACCCGTTTTCAGTCAGGCTCCTGTGGATCAGCGGTGAGTCATGTCCGTAATGCGGAGATCCTCGCCCGATACACATGTAACACGTCCGTTTCGCGCCCTTCTCGCACCAGACAGTTTGTCCAGATTTTGGAAGATGTACGGGCCAGCTGTGACTGAATTGAGATTTAAGAACAGTGGTCGGTACTTGGCTCATGGCAGATAGTTAGCCGCGTAGCGCTCGGGTCAATGGGTCTCGCGCCGTGGGGACGGCGCCGACTCACGAGCACCAGGGGGTGCCTGACCCTCCGTCAGGGGTGTCGGAGGACGGGCAGTACCCCCTCCTGTTGGTGAACACGTGGAGTCATGAGGAGGAGTCCCATGCGCGGTGTCACAAGCACCAGGTGGGTCACAGCGTCCGCAAACTGCGTCAACTCCGCGCCGGCGTACGGCGATCGGCTCTGAGGGGCTTCGCTCCCACCACTACGCGCGTCCGGCTGCGGGTTCTTCCGCGGGCCGGGGCATGCGCCGACGCTTCTTCATGATCCGACCCGCGATCGCGCACACCCGTGCCGGTCGCCGGTTCGGCACACCCACACCTGCGAAACGGACGAACTGTGACCAGTCCTATCGACATCGAAGGCGGCGGGACCCCGGTCGTCGTCGACGGCGACCAGCAGCCGAAGACGAAGCCGGAGGAGGCCAAGCAGCTTGAGGGCCGCTCTCCGGGCCAGTTGATGTGGATCCGCTTCAAGCGCGACCGCACCGGAGTGATCTCGGCGTACGTCGTGATCTTCTTCTTCGTGGTCGGCCTCGCGGCCCCGCTGATCTCCAAGCTGTACGGCAAGGACCCCTACACGGTGTTCGCGGACGAACGCCCCGAACTCTTCGACAGCGCGGGCGTCCCGTTGCAGCCCAACGGCGGTATCAGCGGCGAGTTCTGGTTCGGCCTGGAGCCCGGCAACGGCTACGACGTCTTCACCAAGCTGCTCTACGGCATCCGCAACTCCCTGATGATCTCGCTCGCGGTCACCGTCGCGACCGTGCTGACCGGCATCATCCTCGGGGTCGCGGCCGGCTATCTCGGCGGCAGGACCGACCAGTTGATCAGCCGGGTCATCGACTTCCTGCTCGCCTTCCCGGCCCAGCTGTTCTTCATCGCGAGCATGCCGGTCGTGGTCTCGCTGTTCGTCAGCCCGCGCGACGAGACGCCGGTGTACGTCCGGGTCGTCGCCCTCATCGCGGTGCAGTGGTTCCTCGGCTGGATGAGCCTCGGCCGCATCCTGCGCGGCACCACACTCTCGCTGCGAGAACGGGAGTTCATCGAGGCGGCCAAGGTCAGCGGAGCGTCTCCCACCCGGATCATCCGCAAGGAGATCCTGCCCAACGTGGTCACCCCGATCCTGGTGCAGTCGACGTACATGCTGCCCAACTTCGTGACCGCCGAGGCCGGTCTGAGCTTCCTCGGCGTCGGGATCGTCGAACCGACGCCGGACTGGGGGCAGATGTTCTCCAAGGCGTCGACCGAACTCGTGATGCAGAACGACATCACCTACATGTTCTTCCCGGGCATCTCGATGATCATCTTCATCGTGGCGTTCAACCTGCTCGGGGACTCGGTCAGGGACGCCTTCGATCCCAAGACGGCGCGCTGACCGACGAGTTGTGGGCGTCCTCGCCCGACACCGACCGGACGTCACGTTGCCGGTCCGCACTTCAAACCGCACTGGCGCAGGTCGCACCGGTGACACAAGATGGGTGGAATCTGAGTGATGGGTAAGGGTGGACGCCACGCGTACGCCGCGCTCTCACTGCTGGCGGCGGGGGCTCTCGTGCTCACCGGCTGCAGCGAGGGCGGCAGCAAAGGCAGCGACAACGACAAGCAGGACAAGGAGAACGCCCAGCGGCAGCAGGCCGGCATCTCCTTCGGCAACGCCAAGGAGTCGACCGGACCGGCCGCCGAGATCGCCGGCGCCAAGGCGGGCGGCACCATCACGGTGCTCCAGCGGGACAGCTTCGCGCACCTGGACCCGGGGCAGATCTACGTCTCCGACGAGATGGCCCTCTCGCAGCTCATCCACCGCGGTCTGACCGCCTACAAGGCCACCAGCGACGACGGCAAGAAGCACCAGGTCGTCGGCGACCTCGCCACCGACAGCGGTACCACCAGCGACGGCGGCAAGACCTGGAAGTACACGCTCAAGGACGGGATCAAGTGGGCCGACGGCTCCGCGATCACCGCCAAGGACGTGCGCCAGACCTTCGAGCGGCTCTTCGCGCCGTTCATCTCCAACGGCCCGACCTACATCCAGCAGTGGCTGGCCGACACCCCGGGCACGGAGTACCGCAAGCTCCTGCCGGACGGCCCGTACAAGGGCAAGCACCTCCCGGACACCGTCCTGGAGACGCCCGACGACAAGACGATCGTCTTCAAGTTCAAGTCGCCCAAGCCCGACCTGCCGTACGCGCTCGCCATGGCCGGCTACTCCGTCGTGTCCGCCGAGAAGGACACCAAGGTCAAGTACGACAAGTCCCCGATGACCTCCGGTCCTTACAAGATCTCGGAGTTCAAGTCGGGCAAGACGATGACGCTGGTCAAGAACACCAACTGGGACCCGAAGACCGACGCGGTCCGGCACCAGTACGTCGACCAGTTCAACATCGAGTTCAACAAGCAGTTCGAGGACTCGACCAAGGCCATCCTCGACGACTCGGGCGCCAACGCGACGGCGATCAGCCTCAGCAACCAGGTCGACGCGGGCAACCTGACCAAGGTCCTGAACGACGCCGCGATGAAGAACCGCACGGTCTCCGGCTACCAGCCGTACGTGGGACAGATGAACATCAACCTGTCCCAGCCGGAGATGCAGTCCAAGGAGGTCCGCGAGGCCATCGCCTACGCCCTGCCGATCACGCCGTTCGTGCGTGCCTTCGGCGGCACCGACGCGATGGAGGTCGCCGGCGGTCTGATCAGCCCGACCGTCTCCGGCTACGACCCCAAGTTCGACCCCTTCGGCAAGAAGGCCAAGCCCGCCGGTGACCCGGCCAAGGCCAAGCAGCTCCTGGAGAAGGCCGGCAAGGTGGGCCTGAAGCTGACCTTCGGCTACATCAACACCCCTGAGGGCCAGCAGTACTCCACCGCCATGGCGGCGGGCCTGGAGAAGGCCGGCTTCGACGTGCAGCGCCAGGAGATCCCGGCCGAGACGTACTACGACAACGTCAGCAAGGTCAAGAACAACTACGACATCTACCACACCGCGTGGGGTGCCGACTGGCCGAGCGCGTCGACCGTGATCCCGCCGCTCTACGACGGCCGCCAGATCCAGGACGGCTCCTCGAACTACTCGCACATCAACGACCCGAAGGTGAACGCCGACATCGACAAGGCGAACACCATCACCGACCCGATCAAGGCCGCCGAGGCCTGGAACAAGATCAACGAGTACATCGTGAAGGACGTCGTCTCCAACATCCCGACGGCGTACTACAAGCAGACCCAGATCGCCGGGTCCAAGATCGGTGGCCTCGCGTACGACGACGTCATCGGCGGCGTCGACCCGCGCAGGCTCTTCGTGAAGTAACCCGTCCAAGCGGCGTCCGGTGCGTCCCGCCCCGTTCCTGTGGTGGGGCGCACCGCGCCGCCCAGGCTTCGCCCGAAAGCTGCCACTGAGATGCTGCGCTTCCTCCTCCGCCGGATCCTCGGCTCACTCGTGATCCTGGTCCTGCTGACCGTGGTCGCCTTCCTGCTCTTCTTCGGCATGCCCCGCGATCCGGCGCTGCTGATGTGCGGCAAGACCTGCACGCCGGACTCCCTGGCGAACATCCACCACACGCTGGGGCTCGACAAGTCGATCCCGGAGCAGTTCTGGATCTTCCTGTCCGGGCTGGTCACCGGACGCAACGACTTCGAGCAGGGGCCCTGCCCCGCCCCGTGCTTCGGGTACTCGTACCACACCAACGAGCAGGTCTGGTCGACCCTGATGGACCGGCTGCCGCTGACGCTGTCGCTCGCGGCCGGCGCCACCGTCGTCTTCCTGTTCGTCGGGCTCGGCACCGGACTGCTCGCCGCCTGGAAGCGCGGCACCCTCGTGGACAAGTCCTTCACCGCCGGGTCCATGGTGATCAGCTCGATGCAGATCTACTTCCTGGGCCCGCTGGCGCTGGCGATCCTCGTCTACCAGACCCATATCTTCGACGAGCCGGACTACACCCCGATCACCGACAACCCCGCCGCCTGGTTCACCGGGCTGATCATCCCCTGGGCGGTGCTGTCCACCATCTTCGCCGCGCAGTACACCCGTATGGCGCGCTCCTCGATGATCGAGCAGCTCCAGGAGGAACACGTCCGCACCGCCCGCGCCAAGGGCATGAGCGGCCGCTACGTCTTCTTCCGCTACGCCTGGCGCGGTTCGCTGATCCCCATCATCACCATCCTCGGCATCGACCTCAGCTCGCTGCTCGGCGGCGCGATCATCACCGAGTTCACCTTCGGACTGCCCGGCCTCGGACGGCTCGCGGTGGAGTCGGTGCAGTTCAGCGATCTGCCGCTGCTGCTCGGCGTGATGCTGTTCTCGGCCGCCGTGATCCTGCTGTGCAACATCGTCGTCGACGCCTGCTACGCCTTCATCGACCCGCGCGTGCGGCTGTCCTAGGAGCTCTGTCGTGACCACTGTGACCAAGGAGGACGGGGCGCCCGTCCCGTCCGACGCGGGCGCCTTCCTCTCCGTGCGCGACCTGCACGTCAGCTTCCGCACCGAGGACGGCACCGTCCGCGCCGTCGACGGGCTCTCCTTCGACCTGGAGCGCGGCAAGACCCTCGGCATCGTCGGCGAGTCCGGCTCCGGCAAGTCCGTGACCAATCTGACGATCCTCGGGCTGCACAACCCGAAGTTCACCACCGTCGAGGGCGAGATCCTGCTGGAGGGGCGGGAGTTGACCACCGCCCGGGAGCACGAGCTGGAGAAGCTGCGCGGCAACAAGGTCGCCATGATCTTCCAGGACCCGCTCACCGCGCTGTCGCCGTACTACACGGTGGGCCGGCAGATCGCCGAGCCGTACATGAAGCACCGGGGCGCCTCCAAGAAGGCCGCCTGGGACCGCGCGGTGGAGATGCTCGGCAAGGTCGGCATCCCCAACCCGAGGGAACGGGCGAAGGACTACCCCCACCAGTTCTCCGGCGGTATGCGCCAGCGCGCGATGATCGCCATGGCCCTGGTGTGCGACCCGGACCTGCTGATCGCCGACGAGCCCACCACGGCCCTCGACGTCACGGTCCAGGCCCAGATCCTCGACCTCCTCAAGGACCTCCAGCAGGAGTTCGGCTCCGCGATCATCTTCATCACCCATGACCTCGGCGTCATCGCCGACATGGCCGACGACATCATGGTGATGTACGCGGGCGGCGCGATCGAACGCGGCACCACGAACGAGGTCCTGCGCTCACCCCAGCACCCCTACACCTGGGGCCTGTTGAACTCGATGCCGCG
>JABFXD010000401.1 GCA_013361925.1 Streptomyces sp.
TTCGGCCGTGAGCTGCCCGACTTCACGTGGGAGAAGACGGACCGCGTGGACGCGCTGCGGACGGCTGCGGGGCTGTAAGGCTCGGCTGCACAGTGTTTGACGAGGCCCGGTGTCCCTAGGGGATGCCGGGCCTCGGCGCGTTTCACGCGGAGTCTGGATCCTCGGGGTCTTCCCCATCCGTCGGTCCTGCCGGGCCGGAGCCGTTCGTCGGCGTCCTCACGGAGCGCACACCGAAGCGGCGGCGTATCTCCTCAGCGGTCACCGTGTCGCGGGAGGCCACGGCCATGGCCACCTGGTCCGCGATGAGCGCGCCCTCGTCCTCACCGGGTCGGAAACCCATCCTCCGGAAGAAGTCGGCGAACACGTCGGCGTGCGAGGGGTCGGGCCGCTCGTGCGGCGCCTCTTCCGCGCTGGACACGGGCACCGTCCAGTCCTGCTCCGGGGGCGGCGGATAGGCCTCTGGGACGAGGTGCCGGAAGGGCTCGTCGACCTCGCGGTCATTGGCCGCCGAGGAGAGGCGGGCCAGCAGGCCGATGTCCTCGACGGTCTTCTCCACGTGGTCGTCGTTCTTGGCCAGCCACCACACGACCGCGCTGCCCGTGGTCGTCAGTACGTCGTTGCCGAGGTACTCGCGCTTGCTCTGCTCGTACTTGCGCTGGTGCTCCCAAACCGCTTCGTCCTTGCGGATCGCCGCCAGCCGGTCGAGACGTTCCTGGTCCTCGTCCTTGAGGGTCAGTTCGATCTCCAGCGCCATGGCGAGAACGTGCTCCCCGGGGTCCGGCGCCATGACGCCCAGCGCCGCACTGAGCTGGTGCTGCACGAGCGAACTCCGGAAGGGCGGCAGCCCCACTGTGATCGCGCGGGCCCGTGCGAGGACGCACTCCGTGGCCAGCGCACCTGGATTGATCAACTGCTCGTTCGTCAGCGCGTCCGCCGAGCACCAACGGACCCGCGCGGACATGAGGAAGTCGTAGTCGTCGAGAAGGCTGGGCAGGGGCACCCGGCTGATGAACAGTTCCTGGCGTTCCACCGGAGGCGGGGCCGGTAGGTCGATCAGCGAGCCGGGTGGGAAGGGGTCGTTCCGGCGAGTGCGGGTCGCCGAGTAGGCCACGACTGCCCACAGGGCGGACAGTAGTACGAGCGCGGCGATCCACATCCACGGAGCCCAGTCCAAGCACAGGCCGAGGATGACGACCAGCAGGCCGGTGATCAGGCTGAGGAAGGCCGAAACGGTCTTCTGGCCGGATGTCATGAGGAGGACACCTCCACGTCGGGTGGCTGCTGGTCGAAGTGCTTGCGCTGAGCGGCGGTGATGGCATCGAGCAGAAGAGCCGCGAGCCGGGACGAGACGGAGCGGCAGGCTTCGGCGTAGACCCGGGTCAGGATCGGGTAGCGCAGATCGGATGCGTCGACGAGGACGGTGACGGTGGCGTCGACGAGCGCAGGGTCGGCCGCTTCGTCCGCCGTGGACAGCCACCGTGCGGCGCAGTCGGCCCAACGCTCCACGGGCGTCAGCGCGAAGGCCGACCGCCAGCAGACGGTGAGCCATTCCCTGGTGGACGCCGCGAGAAGGAAGTCTGCCGGGAGCGTCCGTAGGCTGAGGAACAGGTCCGCGTCGGCACGGTGATGGCGCGTGGACTGCGTGGTCGCCAGCCGCGCCAGCAGCCGGCGCTGGAGGCGTCGGTCCTGGTCGACGTAACGGAAGAGCACCTCGCGTGCCACGCCTGCGTGCGGCTCGCCGCGGGCGAGGTGATGGAGTCGTACGAGGGCGGGTTCCGGGTGATGAACCGACATCACCTTCTCGCAGACCTCGGCCAGTACCGCGCGGAGGCTGGCTGTGATGTGTGTGGTGGTGCTCCACTCGTAGATCCTGGTCCGGAACTCGGCACCGGACCGCTCGCTCTCGACGCCTCGTTTGAGAAGGTGGGCCGCGGCCTGCACCTCGGTCGGATGTGCCGATTCGGAAGTCCATGCTGTGACCAACTCGTCCAGGCGGCCGAACTCGCCTGTCTGCACACACAGATCGGTGAAGCGCTCGACGAGCGAGCCCCGGTCGCCCGGATCAAGATCGCGCAGCCTGACGGCTGTGCGCATCCACTCGCTTAACGAGTCACGGACATCGGGGAGGTCGGTCCAGAAGTAGCGGCGGGCCGCTGCCGCGAAACCGAGGCTGGGAAACCGTACCCGGCCATCCGGTCCGAGTTGGGCCTTCGCCGCCATGAGGCGGTCGGACAGACCTCGGTGCTCCAGCAGCGGCCGCTCGTCATGCGCGGAACCAGCCACCCTCACCAGATCGTTCGTGCCTTGGTAGATCGCTTCCGACCGGGCACCGTGCAGCAAGGCCGAGGTGAGCAACAGCGCGCGCTCGCGTCCCTTCTTCAGGCGTGGAACCAGGAGGGCGACCTCGTCGGCGCGATCCGTCTGGGCAGAGAGGGCCTCCTCGCACCGTGAGGCGAAGTCTCCGGGCCCGTGCACGGACGCGATGCGCTCGGCCAGCCGGGCCAAGTCGTGCATCGACGGACCGGTTTTGAGATACGTCTCCAGCACTTGCGGGGCACTGCGTCGCACCCATTCGTCCACGCCGAGCAGCCGCAGATGTCGGGTGAGCGCCTCCACGGCGTCCGGGCGACCGATCTCCCTCCTGAGATGGGCGAAGTGCGAAGAGAGGGGTTCCGCGACCGTGCGCGGCAGGACGACGGCGAGAAACGCGCCCTTGCCGATCAGGTCATGGCGGAAATCGGACAGTTCTCGCTGCACGGCGTGCCAGGTTCCGGCGTCGGCCCCGGACAGGTCGAGCAGCATGCGGTCCTGCGAGCCGATGAGGTCGAGGGCGAGCCACCGGCCCGAGTCCGACTCCGGTTTCTCCGGAGTGAGTTCGTGGTACGTGCCGTGGTCGCGGGGGAGTTCGCACAGCAGAACTCGGGCCGCTGCGCTTCTGCCGGTGCCCGGAGCGCCTTCCAAGATGAGGGTGTGCTCGCGTTGCAGGACGTCGAAGGCGGAGTTGATCCCGTTAGGGCGCGCGAACTGGCGTTGCAGTGTAATGAGTTGATCCTCCGCCACCCGGCGGGGGGTGACGGGGGGCGTGGCGAGGAACTGCGCTCCGACGTTGTAGACGTCCCCGTAGTGGTTGTTCACCTTCCGTCGCCCTCCTGCCCCGGGTCGCGGCGGAACGTCTGGTGGGTGCCTCCGCTGTTGTCGCCCTCGACGTAGTTGCCGCCGTCGCCCATCCGCACGCTGCGTTTGCTGGGGCCGATGTGGACGACGCCACCGCTGAATGTTCCGGTCTGGACGGAGGGACCGCGGACGTCGCCCACCGTGTTGTGCGTGCCGTTCCCGGGTTCGGGGATCTGCGGGGATTCACGGTCGGCTTCGGCGAGTTCCGGCACCAGCCGGGCGAGCCAGTCCCCGATCTGCTTCAGGTCGTACTCCTTGTTCCGGTCGTCGTAGCGCAAGCTCTGGCAGTCCGCGAGTTTCTGCAGAAGCCTGGGCAGGTCGTCCCGGATGGGACGTTCGGTCCTGCGGCCGATCAGGACGGGGATGACCCGGACGTCGCACAGAAACGCCTCCTGGATCTCGCGGCTCACCCAGTCGGAGTCGTTGCCGAGAGCAGGGTGCGCGGCCCAGACCGGGCCAACGAGAGCGAGGAGCACGCCGCTGCGACGAACGCCGTGGAGTAGGTCTGAGTCGAAGGGATCACCGGGGGCGATCGACTTGCTGGCGCGGTAGATCCGGTCTGTGCCGAAGCGGTGGGACAGGGCCTCCTCAATGGTGGCCGCGGCCTGGTCGCCGTCGCCGGAACGGTAGTTGACGAAGACATCGGGCATGACGAGATCGACCTCTCTGCGGGATGGACGGTAGGAGACGCGCAGCGGGCCCCGATTGCTAGGTCGCCGGGGTCAGCGCCGCCGTGAGTTGCGAGGCGATGGCCAAGTAGGAGCGGTGGCGGGGGTGGCGGGCCAGGGTGCGAGCGAGGCGGCGCAGGTCCGTTCTTACGGTGGCCGAGGCGACGTTCGCGGTCAGGGGGAGGAGTCCGCCGGTGAGCGCGCAGGCGTGGTCGATCTCGCCGGCCAGAGCGTGGGCAAGGGCACGCCGGACGCCGTAGCGGGCCTCGGTGCGCAGGGCCCCCGCCGGCACTCGGGCGCACTCCTGGTCCAGGATCTCGGCCGCCGCCCGTGGCCTGCCCAGGTCGACCAGACACCATCCGGTGATCATGGAGACAGGGTCACTCAGATGTGTCGGGCCCAGGACGGGAGCCCCAGCACGGCCGGGTTCCTCGCGGAGGAGCACCCGGGCCTGGTCGAGACCGCGCATACAGGCGGTGTGGTCGCCGGCGAGGGCGTGCCCCTGTGCGGCACGCTGGGTTGCCAGACCACGGATGCGCGGGGGCAGATTGCCGGCGCGGGCGCCTTCGGCCAGGGCGATGGTGTAGGTGGCCTCGCCCCGGTAGTACGTGATCAGGGCTCGTCGCACGAGGGCGTACGAGGCCAGACCGTCATCTCCTGAAGCTGCGGCGAGTTCCACCGCGTGTGTCGTCCAGCGCAGCGCGGCGCCCTCGTCACCTGCCTCCTGCGCCAGCCACCCTGTGTACTCGGCGTAACGCGCGGCCACGGCGAGCAGCTCGCGGCCGGTCCGGGAGCCCGTCCGGGTGGCCAGCGAGGTTAGGGCGCGGGTCTGCTCGGCCAGGACAGGAACGAGAACGTCCGGGGGCGACATCTGTCCGAGACGGCGGAAGTGGCTCAGCAGCGTCCGGTAGGTGTCCAGCAGCGTGTCATCGCCGGTGCCGGGCTGCCCGGCGGTGGCCAGCTGCGGTTCCGACGCGCCAACGGCGAGGACCGAGGCGGCTCCCGCGGTGATGACCTGTCTGCGGGACGGGGGCGGAGACCACTCCGGTGGTGGGGACGAGTAGGGCGCGCTGGGTATGGCCCCCTCGGGGGTGCGCCACGGGAGCGGCGATGCCAGGACCTCGCCCGGATCGCCCGCGCGGTGTCCGGTACGTCTCCGTGCGGGCTCGGCGGGGGCCAGGGCGGCGAGCCGTCCTCCGGCATCGAGCGCGGCGTCGCAGAGGCGGGCCAGCTCGCTGCCCGCCTGCTTCCCACCCGTCTCGATCTTGCTGAGCTGGCCCTTGCTGTAATGCACCATCGCGGCGAGCTGGGTGAGAGTGAGTCCGGCCTCTAGGCGCAGGCGGCGTAACTCGGCCCCGAACACACGCGGCTGCTCCAGCACCTAACCCCCCTTGTGCCGACGACGCCGATGCCCGGTCGTCCGGTCACCTCAGCGTCGGCCGGGTGTGCGGTTCGGGCAAGACGGTCGGCTGAGTTTCCCGTTTCCAGTTCTGATACCGGGTGCGGTGGCACGAGCAACCGGAGCTCGGTCACTGCGGCCGAATAGACGGGGGAAATGGCCGGTGGCGCGGACTTGCGGGGTCCGCTGTCGGTGATCTCCGTGGCGGAGGGAGAGGGTGGCGGGTGGGCGGCCGCCGAGGGGTCGGGCGCCGTCGGATGTCAGTCGGGTTTGGTAAGAATGCTTGCGTGAGCAGCGGAGATGAGCGGGATGGTGGGCGGGGTGAGGGGGCGCCGCCTGAGCAGCTTGCGTTGATTCGGGAGAGTGTGCGGAAGGCTGAGGTGCCGCGGGCCAAGCCGCGGACGTGGCGGGGGGCCGCGCTCGCGAAGGACCTGCCTGTTGCCCGGGTGCTCGTGGACAAGGGGGTGCTGCATCTTGATCGGTACTTCGACTACGCCGTGCCCGAGGAGCTTGATGCCGACGCGCAGCCCGGGGTGCGGGTGCGGGTGCGGTTCGGGGCCGGGCGGGGCAGGGTGCGGGACGGGCGGCGCGAGGGTGGGGGGCTGATCGACGGGTTTCTGATCGAGCGGGTCGCCGAGACCGACTACTCGGGGCCGCTGGCCGCGCTGGCGCAGGTCGTGTCGCCCGAGCCGGTGCTCGGGCCGGAGTTGCTGGGGCTGGCTCGGGCTGTCGCCGATCGGTACGCGGGGAGTCTTGCCGATGTGCTGCAGCTGGCTGTGCCGCCCCGGAGTGCTCGGGCTGAGCAGCGGGCCTCGGCGGAGCCCCTGTCGCCGCCCGCGGTGCCTGGCGTGGGGTCCTGGGCGCGGTACGAGCGGGGGAGCGGGTTTCTTGAGGCGCTCGCCTCGGGTGGGGCGCCTCGCGCAGTGTGGAATGCGTTGCCCGGGCCCTTGTGGAGCGAGGAGCTGGCACGGGCCGTTGCCGCCACGCTCGCTTCCGGGCGGGGGGCGCTGGTCGTCGTGCCGGACGGGCGGGCCGTCGCGCGTGTCGATGCCGCGCTGACCTCGTTGCTGGGAGAGGGGCGGCATGCCGTGCTCACCGCCGACGCCGGGCCCGAGAAGCGTTATCGGGAGTGGCTCGCGGTGCGGCGCGGGAGCGTGCGGGCCGTTGTGGGGACCCGGGCCGCCATGTTCGCGCCGGTGCGGGATCTGGGACTCGTCGCCATCTGGGACGACGGGGACGACAGCCACAGCGAACCGCACGCGCCGCAGCCTCATGCCCGTGAGGTGTTGCTGCTGCGCGCCGCGCTGGACAAGTGCGGGTTCCTGCTGGGGAGTTGGAGTTGCACCGTCGAGGCCGCGCAGCTGGTCGAGAGTGGATGGGCTCGCCCTCTCGTCGCCGTGCGGGAGCAGGTGCGGGGGGCCGCGCCGCTCGTACGGACGGTGGGGGACGGGGATCTGGCCCGGGACGAGGCCGCTCGGGCCGCTCGGCTGCCCACCCTCGCCTGGCAGGCCGTCCGGGAGGGGCTGAAGCAGGGGCCGGTGCTGGTGCAGGTGCCGCGGCGGGGATACGTGCCGCGGATGGCCTGCGCCAACTGTCGGGCGCCCGCGCGATGTCGGCACTGTTCGGGGCCACTGGAGGCGCAGGAGGGCGTGGACGCCCTGCGGTGCGGGTGGTGTGGCCAGGAGGAAGGGGCCTGGCACTGTCCCGAGTGTGGTGGCTTTCGGTTGCGGGCCCAGGTGGTCGGGGCTCGGCGGACCGCGGAGGAACTGGGGCGGGCGTTTCCTGCTGTGCCGGTGCGGACGTCCGGGCGGGAGCATGTGTTGGACACGGTGCCGGGGGCGCCGGCGTTGGTGGTGAGTACGCCGGGGGCTGAGCCGGTGGCTGAGGGCGGATATGCGGCGGCCCTGCTGCTGGACGGGTGGGCGATGCTCGGGCGGCCTGATCTGCGGGCCGGAGAGGACGCGTTGCGGAGGTGGATCGCCGCGGCTGCGCTGGTGCGGCCGCAGGGGGACGGGGGGACCGTGGTGGTGGTCGCGGAGCCTACGTTGCGGCCTGTGCAGGCGTTGGTGCGGTGGGATCCCGTGGGGCATGCGGTGCGGGAGCTGGCTGAGCGGGCCGAGTTGGGGTTTCCGCCGGTGTCTCGGATGGCGGCGGTGTCGGGGGCGGCGGAGGCGGTCGCGGGGTTCCTCGGTGCCGTGGAACTGCCGGGGGAGGCGGAGGTGTTGGGGCCGGTCCCGTTGCCTGTGACGGGGGGGCGGGGTCCTCGGCGGGTGGGGGCGCCACCGGTGGGGGAGCAGTGGGAGCGGGTGTTGATCCGGGTGCCGCGGGGGATGGGGGCGGCGTTGGCCGGCGCGTTGAAGGCTGCGCAGGCTGCTCGGATGGCTCGGGGGGGTGCGGGTGGGGAGGCTGTGGTGCGGGTGCGGGTTGATCCGCCGGATATTGGGTGACGGGTGACGGGTGACGGGTGACGAGTGACGGGCGACGGGTGACGGGTGAGGGGTGACAGGGGATGGGGGGGAGGGTGGGGCACCCGGCCTTCGGCCGGGTTTGGGGTTCCCGCCCGCACCGCTCGTGCGGGATTCGTTGCCGGGTGCGGGTGGCCCTTGTGGGGGCTGAGCATCGGCTGCGGCTGCGGAGCTGGGCTCTTGCGGGGCGGACTACATGCGTATGCCCTCCCGGAGTGGGCCGGGAGGGCAAGGATGGGGTG
>JABFXD010000747.1 GCA_013361925.1 Streptomyces sp.
TCCGACCAGCACGTCAACATCCTCTCCGCGGCCGTCCAGACCTCCCGCGACCGCGTCGCCACCTCCCGCTTCACCTTCGAGATGGGCGACCCGAAGCACCTCGGCCACGTTCTGAAGGCGGTACGCGGCGTGGAGGGCGTCTACGACGTCTACCGCGTGACGTCGGCACGCGCCCGGTCGTAGGGCATACGACGAGAAGGGCCCCGTACACGAGGTACGGGGCCCTTCTCGTCGTAGCAGCGGAACCGCGGCCTGTCAGCCGCCGAACTCGTGCAGACCCTTCAGCGCCTGGTCCAGAAGCGCCTGGCGGCCCTCCAGCTCACGCTCGAGCTTGTCGGCGCGGGCGTTGTTGCCCTGGGCGCGCGCCTGCTCGATCTGGCCGCGGAGCTTGTCCACGGCGGCCTGGAGCTGGCCCGTCAGACCCTCGGCACGCGCGCGTGCCTCCGGGTTGGTGCGACGCCACTCGGTCTCCTCGGCCTCCTGGATGGCCCGCTCGACGGCGTGCATCCGGCCCTCGACCTTGGGGCGGGCGTCGCGCGGGACATGGCCGATGGCCTCCCAGCGCTCGTTGATCTGGCGGAACGCGGCCCGTGCGGTCTTGAGGTCGGTCACCGGGAGGATCTTCTCGGCCTCGTCGGCCAGCTCCTCCTTGAGCTTGAGGTTCTCGCCCTGCTCTGCGTCGCGCTCGGCGAAGACCGAGCTGCGGGCGGCGAAGAAGACGTCCTGGGCGCCGCGGAAGCGGTTCCACAGGTCGTCCTCGTGCTCGCGCTGGGCGCGGCCCGCGGCCTTCCACTCCGCCATCAGCTCGCGGTAGCGGGCCGCCGTCGGACCCCAGTCGGTGGAGTTGGACAGCGCCTCGGCCTCGGAGACCAGCCGCTCCTTGGTCTTGCGGGCCTCCTCGCGCTGCGCGTCCAGCGAGGCGAAGTGCGCCTTGCGACGCTTGGAGAACGCCGACCGGGCGTGCGAGAAGCGGTGCCACAGTTCGTCATCCGACTTGCGGTCCAGACGCGGCAGACCCTTCCAGGTGTCCACCAGGGCCCGCAGCCGCTCGCCGGCCGCCCGCCACTGGTCGGACTGCGCCAGCTCCTCGGCCTCGACGACCAGCGCCTCCTTGGCGTGCCGGGCCTCGTCGGACTGCTTCGCGCGCTGCTGCTTGCGCTCCTCGCGACGCTTGTCGACGGTCTCCACGAGCTTGTCGAGACGCACCTTGAGGGCGTCCAGGTCGCCGACCGCGTGGTGCGCGTCGACCTGCTCGCGGATGTGGTCGATGGCTACCGACGCGTCCTTCGCCGACAGATCGGTGGTCTTCACTCGCTTCTCGAGGAGGCCGATCTCGACCACCAGGCCCTCGTACTTGCGCTCGAAGTAGGCCAGCGCCTCCTCAGGGGAGCCGGCCTGCCAGGAACCGACGACCTGCTCGCCGTCGGCCGTACGCACGTACACGGTCCCCGTCTCGTCGACGCGGCCCCACGGGTCGCTGCTCACAGCGCCTCCTCCACATGATGCCTGCGGAAGGCTTCAGCGCCCCCGGGCATCGTCCACAGTTTCGTCACGGCCAACATAGGCGACCGGCGGGTTGCCTGTCCGCATCCCGCGCGACCGAAATTTCGCTGCTGAGGGTCAGGATTTGCTGACCGTTGCCTTGTTGATCACGACCGTCGCGTTGGGAGCGCCGTCGCCCGCTCCGGTGTTCTCACCCGCGGCGGCGATCTTCTTCAGGACGGTCATCCCGGATTCGGACACGGTACCGAACGGTGTGTAGTTGGCCGGCAGTGGACTGTCCTGGTAGACGAGGAAGAACTGGCTGCCGCCGCTGTTCTTGCCCTCGCCCGTCTGGGCGTTGTACTGGTTCGCCATCGCGACCGTGCCGGCCGGGTAGGTGTCGCTCTTGAGCGACTTGTCCTTCAGGTTCTCGTCCGGGATCGTGTAGCCGGGGTCGCCGCTGCCGCTGCCCGTGGGGTCACCGCACTGGAGCACGTAGATGCCGTTGGTGGTGAGCCGGTGGCACTTGGTGTGGTCGAAGTAGCCCTTCGACGCCAGGAAGTTGAACGAGTTCACGGTGTGCGGGGCCGCGGACGTCTTGAGCGCTATGTCGATGTCGCCGCAGGTCGTCGCCAGCTTCATCGTGTACTTGGCCGACTTGTCGATCGTCATCGCCGGCTCCTTCTTCCACGTCGCCGTCTTGACCTTGCCCTCGGCGGCCTTCTTGCACGGGTCGGAGACCGCGCTGGGCGTCGGGGACGCCGTCGCGCTCGCGTTGGCCTTGTCGTCGCCGTCGTCCTTGAGGACACCGGTCGTGTAGAGCGCCAGGCTGCCCACGATGATCACGCCGAGCACCGACGCGATCACGGAGTTGCGCATGCGGGCCTTGCGCCGCGCGGCGGTGCGCCGCTGCTGCTGCCGCAGAAACTTCTCCCGGGCGAGCTGCCGCTTCCGCTGTTCCTGGGTGACCACCGGGTTCTCTCCTCATGCGTCTCGTACGCCGACTGGGACGCGTGCGTCTTATGAGCCGACCGCCTGCGTGTGCCCCGTACCGTATATGGGTTCGCTGAGGAAACGGCAGCGCCGGTAGGCTCTCACCACAGGTGCAGCCGTTTTGAGGCCACCGCAGTCCGCACTTATCGACACAACGAAGGACGATCGTGCTCATTGCCGGGTTCCCCGCCGGGGCCTGGGGGACGAACTGTTTTCTCGTCGCCCCCGCCGCGGGTGAGGAGTGCGTGATCATCGACCCGGGCCATCAGGCCGCCCAGGGAGTCGAGGAGACGCTCAGGAAGCATCGGCTCAAGCCCGTCGCCGTCGTCCTCACCCATGGCCACATCGACCATGTGGCCTCGGTCGTCCCGGTCTGCGGCGCGCACGACGTGCCCGCGTGGATCCACCCCGAGGACCGGTTCATGATGAGCGACCCCGAGAAGGCGCTCGGCCGCACCATCGGCATGCCGCTCATGGGCGAACTGGCCGTGGGGGAGCCCGACGACGTCAAGGAGCTGACGGACGGGGCGAAGCTGGAGCTGGCGGGCCTGGAGCTCACCGTCGCGCACGCGCCGGGCCATACCAGGGGGTCGGTGACCTTCGGCCTGCCCGAGACGGCGGACATCCCGCCGATCCTGTTCTCGGGCGACCTGCTGTTCGCCGGCTCCATCGGACGCACCGATTTCCCCGGTGGCTCCATGGACGACATGCTCGAGTCCCTGGCCCGCGTGGTCCTGCCGCTCGACGACTCGACCGTGGTGCTGCCCGGCCACAACGAGCAGACGACCATCGGCCGTGAGCGTGCCACCAACCCGTATCTGCGGCAGGTGGCAGCCGGCCCGGGAGCGGATGTCGACGCTCCCCGACGAGGAATGTGACGAGACTTTCCGTGAGCACCTTCAAGGCCCCCAAGGGCACGTACGACCTGATCCCGCCGGACAGCGCCAAGTTCCTCGCGGTCCGCGAGGCGATCGCCGCCCCGCTGCGCAACTCCGGCTACGGCTACATCGAGACGCCCGGCTTCGAGAACGTGGAGCTCTTCGCGCGCGGTGTCGGCGAGTCCACCGACATCGTCACCAAGGAGATGTACGCCTTCGAGACCAAGGGCGGCGACCAGCTCGCCCTGCGCCCCGAAGGCACCGCCTCCGTCCTGCGGGCGGCCCTGGAGGCCAACCTGCACAAGGCGGGCAACCTCCCCGTCAAGCTCTGGTACTCGGGCTCGTACTACCGCTACGAGCGCCCGCAGAAGGGCCGTTACCGCCACTTCTCCCAGGTGGGGGCCGAGGCGATCGGCGCCGAGGACCCGGCCCTGGACGCCGAACTGATCATCCTGGCCGACCAGGCGTACCGGTCGCTGGGGCTGCGGAACTTCCGCATCCTCCTCAACAGCCTGGGCGACAAGGAGTGCCGTCCGGTGTACCGGGAGGCGCTGCAGACCTTCCTGCGCGGCCTGGACCTCGACGAGGAGACGCTGCGCCGGGCGGACATCAACCCGCTGCGCGTCCTGGACGACAAGCGCCCCGACGTCCAGAAGCAGCTCGGCGACGCCCCGCTGCTGCGCGACTACCTCTGCGACGCCTGCAAGGCGTACCACGAGGAGGTCCGTGAGCTGATCACGGCCGCGGGCGTCGCCTTCGAGGACGACCCGAAGCTGGTCCGCGGCCTGGACTACTACACCCGTACGACCTTCGAGTTCGTCCACGACGGTCTGGGCTCCCAGTCCGCGGTGGGCGGCGGCGGCCGCTACGACGGCCTCTCCGAGATGATCGGCGGCCCCGCGCTCCCGTCCGTGGGCTGGGCCCTCGGCGTCGACCGCACGGTCCTCGCCCTGGAGGCGGAGGGCGTCGAGCTCCAACTGCCCTCCACGACCAGCGTCTTCGCGGTGCCGCTCGGCGAGGAGGCCCGCCGGGTCCTGTTCGCCAAGGTGACGGAGCTGCGCAAGGTCGGCATCGCGGCCGACTTCTCGTACGGTGCCAAGGGCCTCAAGGGCGCGATGAAGAACGCCAACCGCAGCGGCGCCCGCTACACGGTCGTCGCCGGCGAGCGCGACCTCGCCGACGGCGTGGTCCAGCTCAAGGACATGGAGTCCGGCGAGCAGACGGCGATCGGTGTGAACGAGATCGTGGCCGAGCTGGAGGCCCGTCTCGGCTGACGGACCGCCACGGGGGCCGGACGGCGATGTGCCGTCCGGCCTTCGTGTTGTCGGGCGGCGGACCGGCCCCGAGCGGGGCGAGCCGACGACGACGGGTACCGGCCAGATCTCGCCGACCGTCAACGCGGTGGACGCCGATTCGCCCTACCGGGCGGTTCCCCCACGGGACCTCCACGCGCGCGTGCCGCTCGCCGGATATGCGCCGACATCCCCGTGCCGTTCGCGCGGTTCCCGCACATCCGTCGCGAGTCTGTTCGCGCGGGTCGTCATCGCATTCGAAACCCGGCCGGAACCGAGCGTTCAGGGACGGACGTGCGTCCTTCCTTATCTCCAGCGAACGGTGGACAGAGCCCTGTGTGCGGCACAATGGCCCTGCCCGAAGAAGGTCCAACTCTCAAGCAGACGGAATCGGCGTGATGAGCAAGACGACAGTCAAGGACGTCTCCACCGAGCCCGGGCCGGACCGCTCGGCCGCCGAGCCACGGACGGAGGGCGGCAGCCGCGCCCTCGCCATCCTGCTGGTGCTCACCGGCGCGGCCGGCCTGCTCGCCGCGTGGGTCATCACGTTCGACAAGTTCAAGCTCCTCGAAGCCAAGGTCGAGGGCAAGACCTTCACCCCCGGGTGCAGCCTGAACCCCGTGGTCTCCTGCGGCAGCGTCATGGAGTCCAAGCAGGCCGCCGTCTTCGGCTTCCCCAACCCGATGCTCGGTCTCGTCGCCTACGGCATCGTCATCTGCGTCGGCATGAGCCTGCTCGCCCGCGCCCGCTTCCCGCGCTGGTACTGGCTGACCTTCAACGCCGGCACCCTCTTCGGCGTCTCGTTCTGCGCCTGGCTGATGTTCCAGTCCCTGTACCGGATCAACGCGCTGTGCCTGTGGTGCTCCCTGGCGTGGGTCGCGACGATCATCATGTTCTGGTACGTGACCTCGTTCAACGTGCGCAACGGCTTCATCCCCGCCCCGCGCTGGCTGAAGAGCTTCTTCGGCGAGTTCACCTGGGTCCTGCCGGTCCTGCACATCGGGATCATCGGCATGCTGATCCTGACGCGCTGGTGGGACTTCTGGACCAGCTGACCGTCGGGACCGACTGTCAGTGCGGTGATTTAGGGTTTTCGATGTGGAGCCCGATCTGTTCACCGCCGCAGCCGAAGAACGCCAGGAGAAGGACCCCGCCGGGAGTCCCCTGGCGGTGCGGATGCGCCCCCGCACCCTCGACGAGGTGGTGGGCCAGCAGCATCTGCTGAAGCCCGGCTCGCCCCTGCGCCGCCTGGTCGGCGAGGGCGCGAGCGGCCCGGCCGGGCCGTCCTCCGTGATCCTGTGGGGCCCGCCCGGCACCGGCAAGACGACCCTCGCCTACGTCGTCTCCAAGGCCACCAACAAGCGCTTCGTCGAACTGTCGGCGATCACCGCGGGCGTCAAGGAGGTCCGCGCGGTCATCGACGGCGCCCGCCGCGCCACCGGGGGATACGGCAAGGAGACCGTCCTCTTCCTCGACGAGATCCACCGCTTCAGCAAGGCCCAGCAGGACTCCCTGCTCCCGGCCGTCGAGAACCGCTGGGTCACCCTCATCGCGGCGACCACCGAGAATCCGTACTTCTCGGTGATCTCCCCGCTCCTGTCCCGCTCCCTCCTCCTCACCCTCGAACCCCTCACCGACGACGACCTGCGCGCTCTGCTCCGCCGGGCGCTCACCGACGAGCGCGGCCTCAAGGGCGCCGTCACCCTCCCCGAGGACACCGAGGACCACCTGCTGCGGATCGCCGGTGGTGACGCCCGCCGCGCGCTGACCGCCCTGGAGGCCGCCGCCGGGGCCGCCCTCGACCAGGACGAGAGCGAGATCAGCCTCCAGACCCTGGAGCAGACGGTCGACCGCGCGGCCGTGAAGTACGACCGCGACGGCGACCAGCACTACGACGTCGCCAGCGCCCTGATCAAGTCCATCCGCGGCTCGGACGTCGACGCCGCGCTGCACTACCTGGCCCGCATGATCGAGGCCGGCGAGGATCCCCGCTTCATCGCCCGGCGTCTGATGATCTCGGCGAGCGAGGACATCGGCCTCGCCGACCCGAACGCGCTGCCCATCGCGGTCGCCGCCGCCCAGGCCGTCGCCATGATCGGCTTCCCCGAGGCCGCCCTCACCCTCAGCCACGCCACCATCGCCCTCGCGCTCGCCCCCAAGTCCAACGCCGCGACCATGGCGATCGGCGCCGCCCTGGGCGACGTACGCAAGGGAATGGCGGGCTCCGTGCCGCCCCACCTGCGGGACGGGCACTACAAGGGCGCCGCGAAGCTCGGGCACGCGCAGGGGTACGTGTATCCGCACGACCTGCCCGAGGGCATCGCCGAGCAGCAGTACGCCCCGGAGGAACTCAAGGACCGCGAGTACTACGCGCCGACCCGGCACGGCGCGGAAGCGCGGTACGCGGACGCCGTCGAGTGGACCCGTAAGCACCTCGGTCGCAAGCGGTCCTGAGCAGCCTGTAGAATCCCTCGAAGTGCTGTGTCCCGTGCAGTCAGAACGGGACGGTCAGCCGGAACCCCCAGGGGTTCCAGGAGCGTCGCGCACCGTTCGAATGGTGTCGCGGGCCGCCCACCACCACTCACCAGCAGGTGAGACCGGTCGGTGGGCCACTCGCGTGCTGCACGTATGTGCCCAGACCAGGGAGCGGCTGCCCACCAGGCCCGGCAACGGACCCGGAGGGTTTCCCCGGCTGCGGATGCGACCTCCCGCAACCCTGACAAGCCGAACACTGAGAAATGAGAGATTGTGGCGAACCAGTCCCGCCCCAAGGTCAAGAAGTCGCGTGCCCTCGGCATCGCGCTGACCCCGAAGGCCGTCAAGTACTTCGAGGCCCGTCCCTACCCGCCGGGTGAGCACGGCCGTGGCCGCAAGCAGAACTCGGACTACAAGGTCCGTCTGCTGGAGAAGCAGCGTCTGCGTGCGCAGTACGACGTCTCCGAGCGTCAGCTGGTCCGCGCCTACGAGCGTGCCTCCAAGGTGCAGGGCAAGACCGGCGAGGCCCTGATCATCGAGCTCGAGCGCCGTCTCGACGCCCTGGTCCTGCGTTCGGGCATCGCCCGCACCATCTACCAGGCCCGTCAGATGGTCGTCCACGGCCACATCGAGGTCAACGGTGGCAAGGTCGACAAGCCGTCGTTCCGCGTCCGTCCCGACGACGTCGTGATGGTCCGCGAGCGCAGCCGCGAGAAGACCCTCTTCTCGATCGCCCGTGAGGGCGGCTTCGCCCCCGAGGGCGAGACCCCGCGCTACCTCCAGGTGAACCTCAAGGCCCTGGCGTTCCGCCTGGACCG
>JABFXD010000912.1 GCA_013361925.1 Streptomyces sp.
TACTCCCTGTGGTGCGGCCGTGACGCCCTCAAGGACGGCGTGATCCTCGCCAACGGCGACACCGTGCACCCGGTCTCCGTCGAGAAGACGCTGCTCGCCGCCCGCGGCGAGGGCAAGCGCATCATCCTCGCCCTCGACACCGTGAAGTCCCTCGCGGACGAGGAGATGAAGGTCGTCGTCGACCCCGGGAAGGGCATGACGAAGATCACCAAGCTGATGGACCCCGCCGAGGCCACCGGCGAGTACATCGGCGTCACGCTCATCGAGGGCGACGCCGCCCCCGAACTGGCCGACGCGCTGAAGACGGTCTGGGAGACGGACCCGCAGCAGTTCTACGAGCACGGGTACCAGGAACTGGTGAACCGCGGCTTCAGGATCGACGTCGCGCCGATCGGTGACGTTCAGTGGGTGGAGATCGACAACCACGACGATCTCGCCCGCGGACGGGAGATCGCGTGCCTCTACTGACCCGGCTCATCCCCGCGCCGGTCGTCGTCGACATCCGCCCGGGTGCCCTCGACGACCTGGTCGGCGTCCTCGCCGACGAGCGCATCTCGCACTCCGGCAGGCTCGCCGTCGCCGTCAGCGGCGGTTCCGGCGCCAAGCTGCGCAAGCGGCTCGAACCCTCGCTGCCCGGCGCCAGCTGGTACGAGGTCGGTGGCGGCACCCTCGACGACGCGGTACAGCTGGCGAGCGCCATAAAGGCCGGCCACTACGACGCGGTCGTGGGCCTCGGCGGCGGCAAGATCATCGACTGCGCCAAGTTCGCCGCGGCGCGCGTCGGCCTGCCGCTGGTCGCCGTACCGACCAACCTCGCGCACGACGGCCTGTGCTCGCCGGTCGCGACCCTCGACAACGACGCGGGCCGCGGCTCCTACGGCGTGCCGAACCCGATCGCGGTCGTCATCGACCTCGACGTCATCCACGAGGCCCCCTCCCGCTTCGTGCGGGCCGGGATCGGCGACGCCGTCTCCAACATCTCCGCGATCGCGGACTGGGAGCTGGCCAACCGCGTCAAGGGCGAGAAGA
The DNA here is from genome assembly GCA_013361925.1 of Streptomyces sp. Classification (GTDB taxonomy): domain Bacteria; phylum Actinomycetota; class Actinomycetes; order Streptomycetales; family Streptomycetaceae; genus Streptomyces. The sequence goes on from JABFXD010000912.1 coordinate 1,030, forward strand.
TCGACGGCCTCGCCGCCTCGATCGCCCGCCAGGCAGGCGAGGCCGTGCTCAGGCACCCCGGCGGCATAGGGGACACCGACTTCCTCCAGGTGCTCGCCGAGGCGCTCGTGCTCAGCGGTATCGCGATGTCGGTCTCGGGCGACTCCCGCCCGTCCTCCGGCGCCTGCCACGAGATCAACCACGCCTTCGACCTGCTCTTCCCCAAGCGCGCCGCCGCCCATGGTGAGCAGTGCGGCCTCGGCGCCACCTTCGCGATGTTCCTGCGCGGTGCGCACGAGGAGTCGGCGTACATGGCCTCGGTACTGCGCCGGCACGGCCTGCCGGTACTGCCGGAGGAGATCGGCTTCTCGGTGGACGAGTTCGTCCGCGCCGTGGAGTTCGCTCCGGAGACCCGGCCCGGCCGGTACACGATCCTCGAACACCTCGACCTCAAGACCGACCAGATCAAGGATCTCTACGTCGACTATGTCAAGACCATCGGTAGCTGAACTCCGTCCGGTCGTGCACCCCGCAGGGGTGAAGGACCGGCGCAGCGGTGAGCACTGGATGGGGCGCCTCTACATGCGCGAGGTGTCCCTGCGGGTGGACCGCTACCTGGTGAACACCAGGGTCACGCCCAACCAGCTCACGTACCTGATGACCGTCTTCGGCGTCCTCGCGGCCCCGGCACTGATCGTGCCGGGGATCCCGGGGGCCGTGCTCGGCGTGGTCTGCGTGCAGATGTATCTGCTCCTCGACTGCGTCGACGGCGAGATCGCCCGCTGGAAGAAGCAGTACTCGCTCAACGGCGTCTACCTCGACCGGGTCGGCGCCTATCTGACCGACGCCGCCGTCCTCGTCGGCTTCGGTCTGCGCGCGGCCGACCTGTTCGGCAGCGGCCGTATCGACTGGCTGTGGGCGTTCCTCGGCACCCTCGCCGCGCTCGGCGCCATCCTGATCAAGGCGGAGACCGACCTCGTCGGTGTCGCCCGGCACCAGACCGGCAAGCCGCCGGTCCAGGAGTCGGCGGCCGAGATGCGCTCCTCCGGCATGGCGCTGGCCCGCAAGGCCGCGTCCCTGCTGAAGTTCCACCGCCTCATCCTCGGCATAGAGGCGTCCCTGCTGATCCTGGTCCTCGCGGTCGTGGACAACATGCGCGGCGACCTGTTCTTCTCGCGGCTCGGTGTCGCGGTCCTGGCCGGCATCGCCCTGCTCCAGACGCTGCTGCACCTGGTGTCCATCCTCGCCTCCAGCAGGCTCAAGTGAGCGCCCCCATGAAGGTCGGCGCCGTCATCATCACGATGGGCAACCGGCCCGAGGAGCTGCGGGCCCTGCTGGACTCGGTCGCCAAGCAGGACGGCGACCGCGTCGAGGTGGTCGTCGTCGGCAACGGCTCGCCCGTGCCGGACGTCCCCGCGGGCGTGCGCACCATCGAGCTGCCCGAGAACCTCGGCATCCCCGGCGGCCGCAACGTCGGCATCGAGGCCTTCGGCCCCAGTGGTCGCGACGTCGACATATTGCTCTTCCTCGACGACGACGGCCTCCTGGCGAACCACGACACCGCCGAGCTGTGCCGCACGGCGTTCACCGAGGACCCGAAGCTCGGCATCATCAGCTTCCGCATCGCCGACCCGGACACCGGCGTCACCCAGCGCCGCCACGTCCCCCGGCTGCGCGCCGCCGACCCCATGCGCTCCTCGCGCGTGACCACCTTCCTCGGCGGCGCCAACGCCGTCCGCACCAAGGTCTTCGCCGAAGTCGGCGGCCTGCCGGACGAGTTCTTCTACGCGCACGAGGAAACCGACCTGGCATGGCGGGCCCTCGACGCGGGCTGGATGATCGACTACCGGTCCGACATGGTGCTGTACCACCCGACGACCGCGCCCTCGCGGCACGCGGTCTACCACCGCATGGTCGCCCGCAACCGGGTCTGGCTCGCCCGCCGCAACCTGCCCGCGCTCCTGGTCCCCGTCTACCTCGGGGTCTGGCTGCTGCTCACCCTGCTGCGCCGCCCCTCCCGGCCCGCGCTGAAGGCATGGTTCGGTGGATTCCGGGAAGGTTGGACCACCACGTGCGGCCCACGCAAGCCCATGAAGTGGCGTACCGTGTGGCGGCTGACCCGACTGGGCCGGCCCCCGGTCATCTGACAAGCTCGAACCAGGCAGCGGCCGGGCCGACACCCGGCCCTGGCTCATGCCCAAGCCGCACAGGCTGCGCATCTCGATGCATCTCGAAGACGAAAGTTTCCACCAGTGAGTGAGACAACGCATGACGGCGGAGTCGCGGTGACCGCGCCTCCGTCGCCCGACGAGGGCCTCACGGCGGCACAGCTCGCCGCCAAGTACGGGCTGGCCGTGAGTGGTGCCCGCCCCTCACTCGTCGAGTACGTCCGCCAGCTCTGGGACCGCCGTCACTTCATCCTCGCGTTCTCGCGGGCGAAGCTGACCGCCCAGTACAGCCAGGCCAAGCTCGGCCAGCTGTGGCAGGTGGCCACGCCGCTGCTCAACGCGCTGGTCTACTTCTTCATCTTCGGTCTGCTGCTGGGCGCCCGGAAGGGCATCCCGCACGACATCTACGTGCCGTTCCTGGTGACCGGTGTGTTCGTGTTCACCTTCACCCAGAGCTCGGTCCTCGCGGGCGTGCGCGCGATCTCCGGAAACCTGGGCCTGGTGCGGGCGCTGCACTTCCCGCGGGCGTCCCTGCCGATCTCGTTCGCGCTCCAGCAGCTCCAGCAGCTGCTGTACTCGATGATCGTGCTGGTCCTGATCATGGTGGCGTTCGGCAGCTACCCGGGTCTGTCCTGGCTGCTGGTCCTGCCCGCGCTGACCCTGCACTTCGTGTTCAACACCGGCCTCGCGCTGACCTTCGCCCGCATGGGCAGCAAGACCCCCGACCTCGCCCAGCTGATGCCGTTCGTGCTGCGTACGTGGATGTACGCGTCCGGTGTCATGTTCAGCATCCCCGCGATGCTCGCCGGCAAGGACCTGCCGGGCTGGGTCACCGAGGTCCTTCAGTGGAACCCCGCCGCCATCTACATGGACCTGATCCGCTTCGCGCTGATCGACGGCTACGGCTCCGAGTACCTGCCCCCGCACGTGTGGCTCTTCGCGCTGGGCTGGGCGGTGCTCGCCGGGGCGTTCGGATTCGTCTACTTCTGGAAGGCGGAAGAGAGGTACGGCCGTGGCTGAGACCGAGCAGAAGACCGCCCCCCGGGACCCCCGTCCCACCGTCATCGCGGACGACCTCCACATCGTCTACCGCGTCAACGGCGCCAAGTCCGGCAAGGGCAGCGCCACCGCCGCCCTCAGCCGCATCGTCAAGCGCGGCGAGGAACGCGGTGTGCGCAAGGTGCACGCCGTGCGCGGGGTCTCCTTCATCGCCTACCGCGGCGAGGCCATCGGCCTGATCGGTTCCAACGGCTCCGGCAAGTCCACCCTGCTGCGTGCCATCGCCGGTCTGCTGCCCGCGGAGAGCGGCAAGGTCTACACCGACGGCCAGCCCTCGCTGCTCGGCGTCAACGCCGCCCTGATGAACGACCTCACCGGCGAGCGCAACGTCATACTGGGCGGGCTCGCCATGGGCATGTCCCGGGAGCAGATCAAGGAGCGCTACCAGGAGATCGTCGACTTCTCCGGCATCAACGAGAAGGGCGACTTCATCACCCTGCCCATGCGCACCTACTCCTCCGGCATGGCGGCCCGGCTGCGCTTCTCCATCGCCGCCGCCAAGGACCACGACGTCCTGATGATCGACGAGGCCCTGGCCACCGGCGACCGCAAGTTCCAGAAGCGCTCGGAGGCGCGCATCCGGGAACTGCGCAAGGAGGCCGGCACGGTGTTCCTGGTCAGCCACAACAACAAGTCGATCCGTGACACCTGCGACCGGGTCCTGTGGCTGGAGCGCGGCGAGCTGCGCATGGACGGCCCGACCGACGAGGTCCTCAAGGAGTACGAGAAGTTCACGGGCAAGTAGTCCACCAGGGCCTCGGCGTATCGGCCCATGACGCTTCGCAGGGCCCCGCCGGAACTGCTCCGGCGGGGCCCCGCGTCTGCAAAGGAAACGTCAACTTCGGTACCCCGCAGGAATCTTGAAGTCAATCGGTGTGTTGTTGTGATGCGCAGGACACCCCGACGATCCACACCGCGCTGTACAACGTAAGCTGTACCGGTCCCGAATAGCGGCAAGTGGGGCGATAATGCCCGACACCCTCTGTCAGGGCCGCCGCACGGAAAGCCGGGCGGCGTGTCCGAAATAGTGTGTATTGGGTCGGCGGTGTAGAACGGGAGATGTGACGGCTATGGCTACGGAAACTCCCCAGCTCAACGCATGTGCCGTCCCCGGCCCGGGCAGTCGGCGGTGACGGGAAGCGACATGGCACGCGCCTCGGATCCGGAGCGCGGCACGCTGGACAAGGCCGCGGGTGAGAACTTCCCCGTGGCCCCCTTCTTCCTGCCCCGGGCCTGGCGTGCCGACCTCATGGCCGTCTACGGCTTCGCCCGCCTCGTCGACGACATCGGCGACGGCGACCTCGCCCCCGGCGGCGCCGACGCCCGCCTCCTCGGCGTCTCCGCCGCGAAGGCCGAGGACCGTCTGGAGCTGCTGGACGCCTTCGAGGCCGACCTCGACCGGGTCTTCACCGGAGAACCCCGCCACCCGCTGCTGCGCCGCCTGCAGCCCACGGTCCGCCGCCGGGCGCTGCCCCCCGAGCCCTTCCTCGGCCTGATCGCCGCGAACCGCCAGGACCAGCTGGTCAAGCGGTACGAGACCTACGACGACCTGCTCGCCTACTGCGAACTGTCGGCCAACCCCGTGGGCCGCCTGGTCCTCGGCGTCACCGGCACCTCGACCCCGGAGCGGATCCGGCTCTCGGACGCGATCTGCACGGCGCTCCAGATCGTCGAACACCTCCAGGACGTGACCGAGGACCTCGGCCGCGACCGCATCTACCTGCCCGCCGAGGACATGAAACGTTTCCATGTCCAGGAGGCGGATCTCGCCACAAGGACCGCGGGCGCATCGGTGCGCGCACTGGTCGCCCACGAAGCAGAACGCGCCCGCTGTCTCCTGAATGAAGGCGCCCCCCTGGTGGGTAGCGTCCACGGCAGGTTGAAGCTGCTGCTCGCAGGGTTCGTGGCGGGGGGAAGGGCGGCGATCCGCGCGATCGCCGCCGCCGAATACGACGTACTTCCCGGCCCGCCCAAGCCCGGCAAGCTCCAGCTGCTGCGTGAGGTGGGCGTGACTCTGCGAGGAGAGGGGTGATCCGGACCGTGGAGGCCGAACCACACGTGTCCGCACCGGTACTCGCCGCCTACAGCTACTGCGAGGCCGTGACCGGACAGCAGGCGCGGAACTTCGCGTACGGCATCAGGCTGCTGCCGATGCCCAGGCGACGCGCGATGTCGGCGTTGTACGCCTTCTCGCGCCGCGTCGACGACATCGGCGACGGCACCCTGCCGCCCGAGGTCAAGGCCGCCAGGCTCGAGGACACCCGGGCGATGCTGGCCCGGGTCCGTGACGGCGTGGTCGACGAGGACGACACCGACCCGGTCGCGGTCGCCCTGGCCCACGCCGCCACCGCGTTCCCGATCCCGCTGGGCGGCCTGGACGAGCTGATCGACGGCGTCCTGATGGACGTCCGCGGCGAGACCTACGAGACCTGGGACGACCTGAAGGTCTACTGCCGCTGTGTCGCGGGCGCCATCGGACGCCTCTCGCTCGGGGTGTTCGGTACGGAACCCGGGGCGCGCGGCGTCGAGCGCGCGCCGGAGTACGCCGACACGCTCGGGCTCGCGCTTCAGCTCACCAACATCCTCAGGGACGTCCGTGAGGACGCCGTGGGTGGACGCACCTATCTGCCCGCCGACGATCTCGCGAAGTTCGGCTGCTCGGCCGGGTTCAACGGGCCGAGACCACCGGAGGGCTCCGACTTCGCGGGCCTCGTGCACTTCGAAGTGCGACGGGCCCGCGCCCTTTTCGCCGAGGGCTACCGGCTCCTGCCCATGCTCGACCGGCGCAGCGGCGCCTGTGTCGCCGCCATGGCCGGGATCTACCGCCGTCTCCTGGACCGCATCGAGCGCGACCCGGAGGCCGTGCTGCGCGGCCGGGTCTCGCTGCCCGGGCGGGAGAAGGCGTACGTCGCCGTACGGGGACTGTCCGGGCTGGACGCACGGCATGTGACGCGCAGGACCGTCAGGAGGCGCGCCTGATGGACAAAACGGTCCAAGGTGATGCCACCGGGGAAAAGCGGCAGGCAACCCTCCGGCAGGGCGTGGCGTCCCTGACTGCAACGGCCGACCGTGCACCGTTCAAGCACCGCGGCGGCCGCGCAGGGGAGGGTGCACGATGACCGACGGCCATCAGTCCGGGCGGGACGCCGTCGTGATCGGCGGCGGGCTCGCCGGGATCACCGCCGCGCTCGCCCTCGCCGACGCGGGTGTCCGCGTCACCCTGCTCGAAGGCCGGCCCCGCCTCGGCGGGCTCGCCTTCTCCTTCCAGCGCGGCGAACTGACCGTCGACAACGGACAGCACGTCTATCTGCGCTGCTGCACCGCCTACCGCTGGTTCCTCGACCGGATCGAGGGGGCCGCGCTGGCGCCGCTGCAGGATCGTCTCGACGTGCCCGTACTCGACGTCGACAAGCCCGAGGGACGACGGCTCGGCAGGCTGCGGCGCGACGCGCTGCCGGTGCCCCTGCATCTGGGGCGCAGCCTCGCCACGTACCCGCATCTCTCGCTCGCCGACCGGGCCAGGGTGGGGCGGGCCGCGCTCGCGCTCAAGGGGCTCGACCTCGCCGATCCGGACCTGGACGCCCAGGACTTCGGCAGCTGGCTGACCGCGCACGGTCAGTCGGCGCGTGCCGTCGAGGCCCTGTGGGACCTGGTCGGGGTCGCCACCCTCAACGCGGTCGCGGGCGACGCCTC